>CACZQZ010000059.1 GCA_902783405.1 uncultured Erysipelotrichaceae bacterium | reverse complement strand
TTCATTTCCAGAAAATACTTTATTATTAATGAGTATTTTTTTTATTCTCCCTGTACTTGTTGTTTCTAAAACATTAATATTTAATTTATCTTGATATGTTAAACCTAATTTTTGATAAAAGTCTTTTAAAGTAAAACTTTTTTGATCATTAAATACAGGTGATATTTCTTCATCAAAAGATGAATCTACACTTCTTAAATATGGTAAGTTTTCACTAAATACTTCTTCTACATTTTCTGTTTTACCTGTTGAAGTTGAAAAGAATAAAGCTTCTACAATTTCTCCATGATAATCCATATATTCTCCCTTAGTTTCTAATATTGCTGTTTTAACTTTATTGATATTTTTAATATAATCATTTTTCCATTTTTCTTTTAGAGTTTTTTCATCTAAATACACTTGATTCATAATCGTATCAACAACATCATAATCATTTTCTTTATTTTCATTCATTTTTATATATGCATAACTTCTAGCTGCCACCGCTTGTGCTTTTAAAGCTTCTATTTCAAAATTGATAGGCATTTCTCCTGAAACTACTCCTACAATATATTCTTCAAAAGGAACATTAATAATCGTATTATCTTCTCTTTTTACTCTTATTTCTTTTTCATCTTTAAAATAAAATTTAATTTCTTTTTCTTCTATAAATAAAGTAACAATAATATATGGAAGAAAAATCATCATAAAAATTAATAGTATTATTCTTTTCATATTATGCTTCTTTCTATATTTAGTATTGTCTATTTTTTCTATCATATAATTTTTTATAAAATTTTTTTGTAGAAAAATGTGGAATATTTGCATAATATCATATTTTTTTATGAAACAAAAATGTTTATTTTTAAATTTTAGAAAAGAAAAAAGAGAAAAAATTTAAATTTCTCTTAGTAATCTTTTATTTAAAAAAAAATGTTTTTATAAATTTTAATAATTTTATAATTTTCTATTTATAATAAAATATAGTAAAAATATATTTTTTAATATTTTTTTGAATTATTTTTAATTTTAAGTATTTTTTTATCTTTAAACTGAAATTGTTTATACATGATTTTTTTATATAATCGATGATACAAAAAAATCATAACAAAAATTAACAATCAAATAAGATAAACTCATTGTTAATATAAGTAAGAATAATCTAGATGCATAATATTGATTTTTTTTAAAAATCGGACTTAAATTGATACTATTAAGTGCCCATAAAGTTAGTGGAACAACAATAAAATATAAGACAACTTTAAGACGCATTTTCAAAATCCTCGATTTCTTTTATTCTTTGAATATGTCTTTCTCCGTTTGAAAAATCTGTTTCCAAAAATGTTTTTACCATTTCTTTTGCCAAAGAAACATCTGTTTTTTCTCCAAAAGCTATTACGTTAGCATTGTTGTGTTCCCTGCATAATTTTGCCTCTTCAACATTTGATATTTTCGCACATCTTATTCCCTTTACTTTATTTGCAGCGATACTAATACCAATTCCTGTTCCACAAATTAAAATACCAAAATCAATTTCTTTTCCAATTTGCTTACATAATTTAAAAGCATAGATAGGATAATCTGTACTCTCCTCACTATTTGTACCATAATTAATTACATCATAATTGTCTTTTAAAAAAGAAATCAATTCTTCTTTTAATTTATATCCACGATGATCTGATGCTAAACCTATTTTCATTTTATCCACCTCAAACCAATTATTACTTGTAACAAATATATCATAATTTTAATGTAAAGTAAATTATGTAACAACAATCATTTACATTTTTGGACACATTCAATATAAAAAAACTATATTTTTCAAAAACATTACTTTTTTTATAAATATTTTAATATTTCAAAAATCTACCTTTTGTGATAAAATAAAGAGGAATGGAGGCGTTTTCATGAACTTTATAGATGGTATAAAAGAAAAAGCTAAAAAATTAAAAAAAACAATTATCTTACCTGAAAGTATGGATGAAAGAGTTTTAAAAGCAGCTGAAATTATCACACAAGAAAAAATTGCAAACATCATTTTAATTGGTGATGAAAATGAAATTAAAACCAAAAATTACCTATTAAGTGACGTAACCATTATCAATCCTAAAACATATAAAGATAC
>CACZQZ010000058.1 GCA_902783405.1 uncultured Erysipelotrichaceae bacterium | reverse complement strand
TTTTTATTATACAAATTTTCTTTAAAAAGTCAAATTTACTATTTTATTATGTATAAATGATTTTATTTTATTCGTTATATTTTCTATAAATAATTCCATACTAAAAATGGTGATTTCTATGGAAAAAATAGAAAAAATAATAGAAAACATAAAAATTCAAAATGAAAATAGCTCTGATATCAAAGTTAGAAGTTTTACATATCATACTAAAAAAATTTTTTGTCTTTACTTAGAAAGTGTATCTAGTGGAAGTGATATTAATGATTTTATTTTAAAAAGTATTGGTGAAAATATAAGAAAAAATTATTTATCTTTTCATTTAATGGAAAAATTACAAAATACCATTTCTAATTGTAATATGATTGAAATTAAAGAATCAGAAATATTTACCTATATGAATTATGGATTTACGATTATTTTAGCTAGTAATAGTCCTAAAATAATAGCCCTTGAAACTAGAAAAGATTTATCAAGAGGAATTACAGAGTCAACATCAGAAGGAATTATTAGAGGTCCAAAAGATAGTTTTACAGAAAATCCTTCTACCAATCAAGGTTTAATCAGAAAAAGAATAAGAGATGAAAACTTAATTATCAAAGAAAATACAGTTGGTAAAAGAACGAAAACAAAAGTATCTATTTTTTATATCAAAGATATTGCAGATACACAAAAAGTAAATAAAATCATAAATAAACTAAATAATATTGATGTAGATGGTATTTTAGATAGTGGAAATATTAGAGAGTTTTTATTTGAATATGAGCACTCTGTATTTCCAAAAGTTATCAGTACTGAAAGACCAGATTTAGTGTGTTCTTCTTTATTAAACGGAAAAATTGTTATTATGGTTGAAAATAGTCCTTACGCTTTAATCATACCAGGACTTTTTGTAGATTTTTTTAAAAATCCAGAAGATTATTATCAAAGTCCTAAGAATGTATCTTTTACTAGAATACTTAGATTTTTATCTTTTTTTATAACCGTTATGACTCCTGCTTTATATATTTCTATTACAACATTTAATATTGAAGTATTACCAAGTACTTTACTCTATTCTTTATATGAGCAAAAGATAAATGTACCATTTCCAACATCTTTTGAAATATTACTTCTTTTAATTATTTTTGAAATACTAAGAGAATGTGATATTAGAATTCCTAGTGCGATGGGAACAAGTATGAGTATTGTAGGAGGACTAGTACTTGGGGATGCTGCTGTAGCGGCTGGCATTGTAGCACCTATTTCAATTATTATTGTAGCTGTAACTTCAATTAGTGGTCTTTTGTTTAGTGATATCGATATGATTAATGCGGTAAGATGGTGGCGAATAATTTTTATTTTATTTAGTACTTTTTTAGGAATGATTGGTTTTTTTGCTGCCGTAACATTACTCGTTTTTGAATTAGCAAGTTTAAATGTTTTAGATATTGATTATTTAACTCCTATTTCTCCTTTTAATAAAATTGGATTTAAAGATACTTTTCTTAGACCTGCTAAAAATAAAGATATGAAAAGACCTAGTTATCTATCTGATAAAAATCAAACGAAATTAGGAGGTAAAGTATGAAAAAAATAATCATTTGTTTATTTTTTATTTTCATATGCACAGGTTGTAATTATACAGAATTAAATCAAATATCGATTATTACATTACTTACTATTGATAAAAAAAATAATACTTATTTTATTCAAAGTTTAACAACAGACGAAAATATAGAAGAATTAAAAAGTTATGAGGGAAAAGGTAAAACAATTAGTAGTGCTTTAAATGATTTAGATTTAAAACTAAATAAAAAAATGTACTTAAGTCATCTTCAAACGATTATTATAAGTGAAAAACTTGCTAAAGAAGGAATAAATCCTATTTTAAATTATTTTTTAAAAAACGAAAATGTAAGAGATAATTTTTATTTAATCATTGCTGAAAACACAGATGGAAAACATATTCTAAATAAAATTAAAAAAGAAAAATTATCTTTAAATAATATTTATAATTTAGTATCTAGAGAAAAAATGAATAGTCCCATTATCAATAATACTGTCAATAACTTTTTGAAAAATATGCTAGATGATGGTATTGATCCTAGTTTAAATTACATTAATAAAAATTTAGAAATTAAAAATATAGCTTTATTTAAAAATGATAAATTAATAGGAAAAAATACTCATACCAATGAAATTAATTTACTTACTGGAATGAACAAATCTATATTAATTTCTATCAAATGTAAAAATAATATTAATGTAATCATAAATAATATTCAAATTAGAGAAAAAAAGAAAAAAAATAAATTAATCATAACTCTTTATGGAACAAGTGAAATAATCGATGGAACATGCTTTTTAAAGAATGCTAGTTTAAATAAAAAAATCAACAATAAATTAACTTCTTCACTAAAAAAAACAATCGATGAATTAAAAATCAAAAATGCGGATATTCTAGGACTAGGAAAAAAATATAACAATGAAAAAAACTATTTCAAAAATTTAAATATTAAAATAAATACTAAAATTAGACTTAATAATAGAAATGAGGAATACTATGAATAAAACACATAAGTTAAACTATTTATCCCTTTTATATTTTATTTTAAGAAGTAGTTTTTTAAGTATTTTAACTCCTTTAATTTTAAGGCAAAAAGAAAATAGTCTAATTACTATGATTACAGGTATTTTATTAGGATTTTTATTTTTTCTAATCTATATTCATTTTACAAAAAAATATTCTAATCAAAATTTATTTGAAATTTTAGAATCTATTTTAGGTCAAAAAATTGGTTTTCTTTTAAGTTCTTTTTTTATTTTATCTTGTCTATTTTATATGGCATTACTATTTTTAAATTTAACTAATTTTATTTATACAGAATATTTACATGAAACGAACTTTTATATTTTATTATTTTTAATTTTCATATTTGTTTTTTATGTTACAAATAAAAATATAGAAAGTTTATTTAAAAGTGCTTTTATATTTTTTATTTTATCTATAATATTTTTTATCATAAAGGCCATTGGTATCTTTTATGATGTAGATTTGTCTTATTTATATACAAATCTTCATATTGATATCAAAACTAGTTTTTATTATGGAATTTATAGTATTTTACCTATCTTTTGTTTATGTATTGCTCCAATAAATAAAATAAAAGATCATAAGAATTTAATAAAATATCAAATCATAACTTATTTTTTGACAAGTTTAATTCTACTTTTAAGTATGTTTTTTATTATCACAATATTAGGTCCTAATTTGGCAAATGCTTATTTTTATCCAGAATTCCATCTACTTAAAAGTGTTAAACTTTTAGGTTTTATTGAAAAAATAGAAAGTATTTTATCTATAGGATTTATTTTTGATTTATATTTATGTTTAGTATTATTATCATTTACTTTAAAAGAATATTTTAAAAGATATTCAAAGAAATTTTTATATGTTGTCACTTTTATTCTTTTGTTTATTTTTTGTTCCATTTATTCCCTTTCTAATATTAAATTTTTAGTAGAAATTACATTTGATTTATTTGTGATTTTACTTTTAATTTTTAATTTAATTTTAATAAATGACAAATTAAAAAACTACTAAAATATTTAGTAGTTTTTTGATTATTTCATTAATTCTGAAAGATCTACATCAGAAACTTTCTTTTCACATTTTAATGTTTCTATATTTCCATTACAAGTATATCCTTGAATAATAACATCCTTAAGTTCAA
>CACZQZ010000057.1 GCA_902783405.1 uncultured Erysipelotrichaceae bacterium | reverse complement strand
TGACAGGAAAATATGATACAAAATGTTATAACAGTATATATGTGGAAGAAAGCAGCTTAATATGATAATTCATCATATTTTTTTCTTTTCTAATTTTCAACATTCCTTTTTTTTTCTATTTAATGTATAATATGTTATAGGAAGTAGTGATTTTATGAATATTATATATTTTATTATATTAATATTAATTAAAAATAATAAAGAATCTTCTTTTTATGGATTTTCTATCTTATTTTTTATTTTAGGAATATATTTATTTACTAGATTTCAAGACATTAAAAAAATAATTTATCGAAATAAATTGAAAGAGTATTATTATGTTAATAAAAAAGTATTCTTTAAATCTTTAATTTCTTTAGAAATAATTGGTATTGTTTTAAGTTTTATAAGTTTTTATTTATCTACCATAGCAGAAACATTATATTTTAAAATCATTTCTATTTTCTTTGCTTTATATCCTATTTATTTTACTTTAAAGATATTTTTGCAAGGAAATGGATTTTATAAAAAAATTAGATTTGATATTTTATCTATTTTATTAATACCACTATACTTTATGAAAAAAGACTCTTTTATAAATAATGTTTTTTATATTGAAATGATGATATTTATATTGCATTTGCTTTATACTTGTTTTATCTTTTTTAGATGTAATTTCCATTTTAAAGAAAAGGAAAAAAGAGAAGAAATAAAGGTTTATTCTAAAACTATCTTAAAAGATATTTTTATAAAAAATATTGATTTTAGTTTTGTTCTTTTTATAAAATGTTTACTTGAAATTGTTTTATGTATTTTCTTTTATAAAAGTTTTGCTTTAGAAGAACAAGTTTTTTTAAGAGAAATTAGTAATTATTTTATATGGTATTTTATTATTTTATATCCTATATATCTTTGTTGTAATAAGATAATTGATAAAGTACAAAGTAATTCGTATGCTAAAACTATTGGAATAACATCTTTTATCCTTATTTTTATGAGTATAATGATAAATTTCTTTTCTAGTGATATATTATTTATCATTTATCATGAAAATAGTAGCATTTTTCATATCACTTGCTTTTCATTATTTTTTCTTTCTTTATTATCTTATTTTTGGGAATGGAATAATGAAAATAAATCAAAAATAAATATAAAACAAATTTTGTTTTATGTATTAGCAAAAATAATTGGTTCTATTTTAGTTACTCATTTTTCTTATCTTATTAATATAACTCCATTTGAAGCTTATTTTATTTATGAAGAAATACTATTATTCATTTTAATTTATATTAATCTTAAAATGTATAATAAACAAGATAAAATAAATTATCCAGTTATTCGTTATAAAATATTAAAAATTACATTGTGTTCTTTAATTGTTTATGCAGCTGTTTTAAATATTACTCATTTATATCAAAATCCAGAAAGTTGGTTATTGAAAGTTATTTTATTTATTTTACTTATTATTTTTAGCGTATTTCTATATTTTTACTTATCTGTTAAGAGTCATTTGTTATATAGTATAATAAATATAGAAGATGTAAAAAAACTAAGGAATTAAATTTTCCTTAGTTTTTTATATTTTAAATTCTGATATGATGGCATTTCATAACTTTTATCAATATAGTCGATTAATCGATTATTTGAATCAAAATATAAACTTTTCTCATCAATTAGTGTCTGATTTTCTGTATTATAGTAAGCATAAGTTTTATGACTCATAGAATAAGAACGGTCATATGAAGAATAAATTTTATAGAAATTGGCTAACTTGTATTTTTTATTATTACTTTTTCGAATCAAATCTAAAGCTTGCATCATGGAATTTCCTTTTTGTTTTCGAAATGAAATGATAAAAATTCCTTGTTCATCTTCGTTATTTACATCAAAAACAAATTTGATATAACTTCTGCTTCTATTTTCATCTTTATCAACAAAAACTTTTACTTTTTCTAAATATTTGTCTTTTGAATTATTACTTAAATAAAAATATTCTTCTAAAAATGGATATTTTTTCATAATTACTTTTAAAAACTCCAAAGCCTCTGTTTTTTTAAAATTATTTGTTAGTAAATCCTCTAACATAATATTCCCCCTTTTTTAGGTAGTATATTAACATATTTTTTATAAAAATGCAAATTGAGAAAAAGGATCCTTGACATATAGAATTTATCCTTTTATAATAAATAATTAATTTAAAAGACCTAAAAGGAGTGTTTTGATATGAATGATAAACATTATGATAAAATGGCATTTAATAAAATATTAAAATGGAATTCTGATGATCCATTTGAAGCAAAAAAACAGTTTGAAATTTATTTGCAAGAATATCCTTATGATTATGCTGCATATGCTTTTTATGCAAGTATTTTAATAAAGATAGGAAAATATGAAGATGCTGAAAATATTTTAGATTATGTTGAAAATTTGCTAAAGTATGATACTAAAATACAAAATAATGTGAATCGAATAAAACACATAAATAAGGCTATTGATTATTCACGAATAAAATTGCTTTTGAATCAAGAAAAATATGCAGAATGTTATGATTTATATTTGCAAGATAAAGAATATGTTAATAGTATTAATTTGGGTGACGCTGTAGTTTTTTATTGCCAAATGAAATTGGGTATTGGAAAAAAAAATAAAAATAATAATTCATATTTATTTGGACAAATGAGTCATTATGAAGAAGATGCTTTTAGAGAACATATCAAAAAACATCTTGCTGATTACGCTAAAGATATGGAAAATCCATCTACAGGCATTTTTTGCCCTGATTTTCCAATTGATGAAGTGATTAGTGAAATAAAAAAATATATTCCTTCACACAAAAAGATTTGTTCAGGTTTTTATGATGATGAATATATATTTAAGTATGATGAAAATGGTAGAAATAAGTATAAAATGACCGATTATTTTAAAGTAATTTGCTTTCATAATACTTGTCATTTTATTACGATGACACCATCTTTAGATTGTGAAAAATTACCTTATATAGATTTAAACTATTTCGTTAAATCTAAAGAAGATGTAAAGGTTAAAAAACTAAGTCAAATTGATAAGTTTTATCAAAAATATAAAAATTATAAATAAAATTCATCGATTTCTGCTTCTTTCTGTTTTTGGATTTTATCGGTGTGAAAAATACTTTGAATTGTTTTAAGTATAAGTTCATCTTCTTTTACATGCAAAAGATCAGATAATGATAATACACCAATTACTTCATCATTTCTAGTTACTAAAAGCCTTTTAACTTTTTCTTTTCCCATAAGATATAAAGCATCCTTTATATCTTTTTCTTCGTCGATATAAATAATAGATGTCTTCATATAGTTTTTAATTTTATTTTCTATATCTTTATTAGATATAGCATTAATACAAATATCTCGATCAGTAACAATCCCAACAATATTTTTATTTTCTTCAATAGGAACAAATCCAATATTATTTTCTTTCATTATTTTAGCGATTTTACTTACTTTATCATTTACATTACCAATAATAAAATCATTTTTGATTATTTCTTTTATTTTCATTTTATCACCAATAATATTATTTCCTATTTTTCTTAGCATATACTCTTAATAGAAAAAAGGTGACTTATGAAAAGAGCAATTGTAAAGAAAAAAAATAAAAAAATTAAAATCATAATTATTTTGATTTCTACTTTAGTATTATTTTGTTATTTTTTTGTTAAAGCAAATCAAAAACTTAAACCATTTCTTTTAGATTATGCTGAAATTGAAATTAAAAAACTATCTACGATTATCATTAACCGTGCTGTATCAAAACAGATGGTGGAAGATGCAAATGCGGAAGGATTAGTTACAACGGAAAAAGATGAACATGGTAACATTCAAACGATTGATTTTAATTCAGTAGTTGTTAATAAATTTTTGAGTACCATGGTAGGGAGTGTATATTTGAATTTAAAACAAATAGAAGAAGGAAATATTGATTTTTTAGAATTACCAGATGATATTTTAATGGCATATGATGAAAAAAAATTAAAAAAAGGTATTATTTGTGAAGTCCCAATAGGTCTTTTCTTAGATTATCCGATTCTTATAAATATACTTCCAAAAGTTCCTATAAAATATCATTTAATAGGAGAAATTAACGGAAATATTCATACTTCTGTTACAAATTATGGTATAAATAACGCTTTATTAGAGGTAAGCATTCATATAAAAGTTACGATGATGAGTCTTCTTCCTTTAATGACCGATAAATTTGATATAGAAACAGATATACCACTTATTATTAGATTAACACAAGGTAATGTTCCTAGTTATTATTTTGGTAACATGCAAAGAGAAAGTTCAAATTATTCTTTACCGATTAGTTAAATATTTCATAAAAATGTCAATTTCTTTTCACAATTTTTTCACATAAAAAAAATACACTGTTAAAAGAAAGAAGGAATAAAATGTATATCATAAAAAACGCTTTTATTTCAATTACAAGAAATAAGGGCAGAAATATTTTACTTGGGATTATATTATTTGTAATTGGACTTGCAGTGACCATTTCTCTTGCAATTACATCTTCTGCAGATAAACTTATTAAATCTTATGAAGAAAAATATGATGTGGAAGCAAGTATCTCTGTAAATAGAGAAAATATGAGAGAAAGAATGAAACCTAATGAAGATTCATCTGATGAAGAAAAAGAAGAAAAGATGAATCAGATGAGAACAAATTTCAAAGAAGTAAGTAATATTAGTACGGATGATATTAAATCTTATGGAGATAGTGATTATGTTAAATCTTATTACTATACGGAATCTGTTTCTATGAATAGTACAATCGAAAAAGCTTCTTCTGATAATCCAAATGGTGATGAAAGAGGACCTATGAGGAGAAGGGAAGAAAGTGAAAATTCTGGAGATTTTACCATTAAAGGTTATAGCTCACTAGAATCTATGCAAGATTTTATAAATGGAAGTTATAAAATCGTAGATGGTGAAATTAATGAAGATTTTGAAAGTTACACTTGCGTTATTAATTCTGAACTCGCTAATCTAAATAATTTATCGGTTGGTAGTACAATTACTATCATTGATCCAAAAGATGAAAGTAAAACATATGAGTTAACTATTTCAGGTATTTTTGAAGAAAAAGAGAATTCTGAAAATATGGACATGTTTTCAAATAGTGCTAATAGTATTATTACGAATACAAAGGTAGTAGAAGATATAAAAGCAAATGATAGTGAATTAAATGTTAGAGTAACTCCTACGTTTATTTTAAAAAGTAAAGATGTGATTGAAAAATTTACAAATGAAGTAAAAGAAAAAGGACTTAGTGATTATTTAACTGTTTCTACAAATTTAGATATGCTAGAAAGTAGTACGGAAAGTATTTCAAATGTTAAAAATTTTGCAACTACATTACTTATTATAACAATTGTAATAGGTGCTGTTATATTACTTGTTTTAAATGCAATTAACATCAGAGAAAGAAAATATGAAATAGGCGTTCTTAGAACCATTGGTATGAAAAAAAGTACACTTACTATACAGTTTGCTTTAGAACTTTTAATTGTAACTATCATTTCTCTTATGATTGGTACTGGTATAGGAGCAGCATCATCTCTTCCAGTATCTAATAAATTACTTGAAAATGAAATTAATTCATCACAACAAGAAGAAAAAAATATGATGGAAAATTTTGGTAAAGAAG
>CACZQZ010000056.1 GCA_902783405.1 uncultured Erysipelotrichaceae bacterium | reverse complement strand
ATGGGCTTGTAGCTCAGCTGGTTAGAGCGCACGCCTGATAAGCGTGAGGTCGATGGTTCAAGTCCATTCAGGCCCACCATTGATTTGTCAGTAAAGGGTTTTAAACCTTTTTTTCTTAAAAACTTTGAGAGAGAAAAGTAATTATAAAAAATGATTTCAAGAGAGTTTGCGGTGATGGAATGCAAATAATCATTTTATAATGAAGAACACTCTTTAGTTGGATTTTGAACTTAAGTAGGAATTCCCGGGTTATCATCCGTTATAAAATGATTTCATTTAGTAGAATGAATAGAGTGATCACTTTCGTGATAACTAGGGTGGTACCGCGGATTAACAGTAATTCGTCCCTTATTGGGATTTGAGTTACTGTTTTTTTGATAAGGAGGCAAATATGATAACAAAAGAAATGCTGAAAGACTATGCAGCAAAATTAATGTTTGATATGAAAGACGAAGAATATGAAACATTAGAAAAAGAATTTAAAACATTTACAAAACAAATGGATTTGATTGGAAAAGTAGAAGGAATAGAAAATATAGAACCTATGACCTTTCCATTTGTAACATATGACGCTACTTTTAGAGATGATATTGTAGAAAATGAATTAGAAACAAAAGAAGTTTTAATGAACGCTAAAGATGTAACATCAGATCAAGTAAAAGTACCAAAGGTGGTGGAATAATATGGATTATAAAGAAAAAACAATTGAAGATTTAAGAAAAGAAATGGATGATGCAAAAGTTACAAGTGAAGAGCTTTTTCATGAGGCCAATGAATTAGCACATAATTATCAAAAAGAGTATAATTCTTTTGTAACTATAATAGATGATTATAAAAAAGAAGGAAAAGATAGTATCTTGGATGGAATTCCTTATGCACTTAAAGATAATATTTCAACGAAAGGAATATTGACCACTGCATCATCTAATATTTTAAAAGATTATGTGCCTGTTTATGACGCTACTGTATATAAAAAATTAAAAGAAGCAGGAGCAGTACTTGTAGGGAAAACAGTTTTAGATGAACTTGCTATGGGTGGAACTGGAACAACAGCGCACACTGGTGTTGTTAAAAATCCTTGGGATAAAACAAGAATTATGGCAGGATCTTCTGCAGGTAGTGCATCTTCTGTAGCATTAGGAATTGTTCCATTTAGTATAGGATCAGATACTGGAGACTCTATTAGAAAACCGGCTGCTTTTGGTGGAATTGTAGGATTTAAACCAACATATGGTAGAGTATCTAGATATGGACTTTTTGCTTTTGCATCTAGTTTAGATCATGTGGGATGTTTTACCAGATGTGTAAAAGATGCTGCTATTGTTACAGATGTAATTAAAGGACATGACGAGCATGATATGACAAGCCTTTTAGATGATCATAAAACTTATAGTGAAACGATAGATAAAGATATTACAGGAAAAAAATTATTTTATATCAAGGAAGCTTGTGATTTAGAAAATTATAAAGATATAGAAGATAAAGAACTTAAAGAAACATTAACAAATTTTCATGAAAATTTAGAAATTCTTAGAAAAAAAGGATTTATTATTGAAGGAGTATCCATTGATAAAAACTTACTTGAAGCACTTTATCCAACTTACATGGCGATATCATGCGCTGAAGCAACAAGTAATAATGCTAATTTAACAGGAATTTCTTTTGGACCTAGAGGAGAGGGACGTAGTATCAATGATATTATGTTTGATGCTAGAACAAAAGGTTTTTCAGAACTTATTAAAAGAAGATTTGTTTTAGGAAGTTTTATTCTTCAAAGAGAAAATCAAGAAAAGTTATTCTTAAATGCTCAGAGAATTAGAAGAATGATTGTAGATAAAGTAAATGATTTATTTAAAGAATATGATGGAATGATTATGCCATCTTCTGGAGGTATTGCACCTCACTTTGGAGAAAGTACAGAACAGCTTTCAGATCGTTATTTAATCTTAGAAAATCATTTAGTCATTGGAAACTTTGGAGGTTTTCCAAGTATCTCTATTCCAAGTGGATTTGTAAATAATATGCCAATTAGTATCAATTTAACAGGAAGATGCATGGAAGATGATGTGGTTTTAAATATGGCTTATAAAATAGAAGAAGGATTAGATGAAATAAATCACACTAAAGGAATTGTTGCAAAGGAGGGTCAAAATGTATAAAGCAGTTATTGGTCTTGAAGTTCACTGTGAACTAAAATCAAACTCTAAAAATTTTAGTAGTGCTAAAAACACATACTCAAGTTATCCAAATAGTAATGTAACAACTGTAGATATGGGCTTTCCTGGAATTCTTCCTGTTGCTAATAAAGAAGCATTTAAAAAAGCTTTAAAAATGGCTTTAGCTTTCCACTGTGAAACTCCAGATATTGTTACCTTTGACCGTAAAAACTATTTTTATCCAGATCTTCCAAAAGGATATCAAATTACACAAATGAAAAAACCAGTAGGAGTAAATGGATATGTTATGATAAATGTAGATGGAGTAGATAAAAAAGTACTTATTCATGATACTCACTTAGAAGAAGATACAGCATCACTAGATCATTTCACAAATTACTCTTTGATTGACTATAATAGAGCAGGAGTTCCTCTTTTAGAAACTGTCACGGAGCCTTGTTTATCTTCATCTAAAGAAGCAATAGCTTTTCTAGAGGCACTTAGAAGTATGTTTTTATATTGTGATACAAGTGAAGCTAGAAGTGATCGTGGGCAAATTAGATGTGATGTTAACGTATCTTTAATGAAAGAAGGAGACACGAAGTTAGGTACTAGAGTAGAGATGAAAAACATCAATTCTTTTAATAATGTTAAAGATGCGATAGAGTGCGAAATAAAAAGGCAAACTGAAGTTTTAGAAAATGGTGGAACGATTCTGCAAGAAACAAGACGTTATGATGATACGGATATGTGTACTTATCCAATGAGAAGTAAAGTAGATGCAGTAGATTACAAGTACTTTACAGAACCAAACATACCACCAATTAAAATAACAGAAGATTGGATAGAAGAAATAAAATCCGAAATTCCGATGCTTCCTTATGAAAGAATGAATTTATATATGAATGAATATGGACTATCCAGATATGATGCTACCATACTTGTAAAAGAAAAAGAAATCGCAGAATATTTTGAAGAAACTTTAAAAGAAGGAGCTGACGCAAAACTTGCATCGAACTGGATAACTAGTATTATCTTAGGACACTTAAATAAAGAAGAGATAAAAATTACAGAAATATTTGTGACTCCTAAAATGCTCAAAGAATTAATTGATATGGTGTCAAATGGTGAAATATCAAGTAAACAAGCAAAAGAAGTTTTATATAAAGCTTTAGAAGAAGAAAAAAATCCTAAAGATATTGTAAAAGAATCTGGTATGAAACAAATTGGTAGTGATGATGAAATTAAAAAAATTGTAGATGAAGTATTAAGTGAACATCCAGAAGCAAAAGAGCAATATCAAAATGGTAGAACGAATATTGTTGATTTCTTAGTAGGACAAGTTATGAAAAAAACAAGAGGACAGGCTAATCCTGCAATTACAATGAAATTAATTAAAGAAGAAATGGAGGGATAATATGGATATTAAAGAATTATATGAAAAAATAGAAGAATATGTAGATAAAGAAGTGACTTTACAAGGTTGGATTAAAAACCATAGAAAACAAAAAGAATTTGGGTTTATCAACTTAGGAGATGGAACTTGCTTAAATCCTATTCAAGTTGTTTATACAAGTGAACTGTCTGATTTTGAAAACATCAGTAAACTTCAAATTGGAAGCAGTATAGAAGTCGTTGGTATTATAGTTAAAAGTGAAGGATCTGGGCAAGATTATGAAGTTAAGGCAAAGGAAGTTACTCTTTTAGGAGATGTAGCAGAAGATTATCCACTCCAATCGAAAGGAAGACCTACTAGAGAATTTTTAAGAGAAATTGCTCATTTAAGACCAAGAACAAATTTGTTTAATGCTGTTTTTAGAGTAAGAAGCACAGCAGCATTCGCTATCCATAGATACTTCCAAGAAAGAGGATATGTATATTTCCATGCTCCATTAATTACAGCATCGGATGCTGAAGGAGCAGGAGAGATGTTTCAGGTTACAACTTTAGATTTAAACAAAATTGCAAGTACTGGAAAAGTAGATTATTCTAAAGATTTCTTTGGAAAAAGTGCAAATCTTACAGTATCTGGACAATTAGAAGCAGAAACATTTGCACTTGCTTATAAAAAAGTATATACTTTTGGACCTACTTTTAGAGCAGAAAATTCTAATACAAAAACGCATGCTAATGAATTTTGGATGATAGAACCTGAAATTGCTTTCTGTGATTTAGAAGGCGATATGGATATTATGGAAGATATGCTTAAATATGTTGTAAAATATGTATTAGATAATTGCCCTGATGAAATGAATTTATTTGATAAATTTGTTGAAAAAGGTTTACTAGATAAATTAAATAAATTAGTTAATAGTAAATTTACTAGAATTTCTCATGAAGAAGTTATTAAAATATTAAAAGGAGCAAAAGTAAAATGGGAATTTACACCAGAATATGGAGAAGATATTGCGAAAGAACATGAAAAATATATTACTGAATATTTTAATGGACCAGTATTCATTACAAATTGGCCAAAAGATATAAAAGCATTTTACATGAAACAAAATGATGATGGGAAAACAGTCGCGGCTGTTGATTTAGAAGTTCCAGGTGCTGGAGAGTTAATGGGTGGTTCTCAAAGAGAAGAAGATTATCAAAAATTAACATCTAGAATGAAAGAACTTGGAATGAAAGAAGAAGATATGAAGTGGTATTTAGATCTTAGAAGATTTGGAGGATGTGTTCACTCTGGATTTGGAATGGGATTTGAAAGACTACTTATTTATCTAACAGGTGTAGAAAACATTAGAGATGTTATTCCATATCCTAGAACACCAAATAATTGTGAATTTTAAAAACTCATTTTTGAGTTTTTTT
>CACZQZ010000055.1 GCA_902783405.1 uncultured Erysipelotrichaceae bacterium | reverse complement strand
TTTAGTCCAAATTATTAATAATATTATAGGATCAAACGATGCTTTTAATATATATTTTAGAAGTGATCCATCATTGCTTGTCGATGCATTAACCAGGGAGGGAATGCAAATGGAAAGTATCGTTCCTTTTTTAGAAAATATGAATTATGATAAAAAGATGAGAGATACTCTTATGAAAAGTTCATATAAAGAAAATATTATGAAATTTGCAGAAAGTTTTAATGACGGATTAGAAGAACGAAAGGTAGATAAAGCTTCTGATTTTATTATAGAAAATAGCGATGTGTTTGAAAGTGATATTGATTATGGAAATTTGAATGATTTAAGTTCAATTTTTAAAAAATATTTAAAAAAAGAAGAATTATCTAAAACAAAATAAGATTATATTTATCATGTGTTAGTATTAACTTTCAGGGAGAGTGAGAACTCTTCTTTTTTATATATTAGGAAAGTTCTCTTAAAAAATATAAAAGATAGAAAAAAGTAAAATTAATCTATAAAAAAAAGGCTATTTCGCCTCAACAATTAATTTAATAGCAGTTCTTTCTTCACCATCAATGGTAATTTCAGTAAATGCTGGAATGCAAATTAAATTTTTCCCAGATGGTGCTACAAAACCTCGTGCAATGGCAATTGCTTTAATTGCTTGGTTTAATGCCCCAGCTCCAATAGCTTGAATTTCAACACTACCTTTTTCCCTAAAAACATTAGCGAGTGCTCCTGCAACAGCATTAGGGTTTGATTTTGATTTTACTTTTAACATTTCCATAATATTGTTATCATCCTTTCTCTATTTAACTATATGTTTAATTATTAAAAATATGAATTAGAAAAAAAATATAGGATTTTTGTTTATTTTCCTGTATAATATATCTTAGTTAGAGGATGATATTATGAATACAGGTTTAGATGAAAATAAGATTTTGGAAATATCAAAAATCAAACATGAGCCCAAATGGATGACCGATTTTAGACTTACCTCTTATGAAGCTTTTACAAAATTAAAAAATCCAACATTTGGGCCAGAACTTAAGATAGATTTTGATGCAATAACATATTATAAAAGAATCAGTGATGAAGTAGTTAATGATTGGAAAAAGGTTCCAAAATGTGCAAACGATACTTTTGAAAAAATTGGGTTAAAAGATGCTGAAAAAAAATATTTAGGTGGCGTTGGTGCCCAATTTGAAAGCGAAGTAGTATATCATAATATGATTAAAGAACTAGAAGAAAAAAACATTATTTTTTGTGATACAGATACAGCTTTAAAAAAGTATCCTGAACTTTTTAGGAAATATTTTAATAAATTAGTAAAATATAATGAGAATAAATATACAGCATTGAATGGAGCCGTTTGGAGTGGAGGAACATTTATTTATGTACCACCAAATACAACAATCGATAGGCCTCTTCAAAGTTATTTCAGAATTAATACAAGAAGTATGGGTCAATTTGAGCGAACACTCATTATTGTAGATGAAAATTCATCTCTTCATTACATGGAAGGTTGTACAGCTCCTACGTATACGGAAGATTCTCTTCATGCAGCCGTTGTTGAAATATATGTTGGAAAAAATGCTAAATGTAGATATACAACAATTCAAAATTGGAGTGAAGATGTATATAATTTAGTTACTAAAAGAGCAATTGTAGAAGAAGATGGACTCATGGAATGGATTGATGGAAATATAGGATCTAAAGTTAACATGAAATATCCTTGTTGTATTTTAAATGGTAAAAGGGCAGAAGGAAACTGTATATCAATCGCTGTTGCTAAAGGAAAACAAATACAAGACGCTGGAGCTAAAATGATTCACTTAGCGCCATATACAAAAAGTAATATTATTAGTAAGTCTATTGCTCTTCAAGGGGGAAATTCTACATATAGAGGAACAGTAGCTATTGGAAAAAATGCAGAAAAATCAAAAAGTATTATCAAATGTGATACAATTTTATTAGATGATTTATCGAAAAGTGATACGGTACCAAATAATAAAATAGAAAATGATACGAGTACTTTAGAACATGAGGCAACTGTTTCTAAAATAAATCAAGAACAATTATTTTATTTACAAACAAGGGGAATTAGCGAAGAAAAAGCTAAAGAATTAATTATTATGGGATTTATAGAACGTTTTAGAGAAGAACTACCTATGGAATATGCAGTAGAATTAAATCATCTGTTAAAAGACTATTTTTAGGAGGAGAAAAATGAAAAAGTTATTTATTTTTATTTTTATGATTTTATTTGTAGTAGGGTGTACAAATAAAAAAGATCTTATGAAAGAATATGGAACAGATTATTATAAAAAATATATGACAGGAGTAACTGGATTAACTGAAGCTAGAATTAAACTTGAAGATTTAGAGAAAATGAACAAAGCAGAAGGAAAAGAAGTTTATGATTTATCTTCTTTTAAAAGATGTGATAAAGACTCTTATATTTCACTAAAATTAGAAAATAAAAAAATAGTGTCTTATGAATTTAATTTAATATGTTAAAAAATAAAAATTTGTTTAATTTTTTAAAAAGAAAAGATTCTACTTTTTAAAATTAAAAATTAGTTAAATTAAAACTTAAAAATGACACAAAAGTATGAATAAAAGTTTAAAAAGAATGATTTGTTATTCTTTTTTTTCTTTGCTATAATCTCACCTGAAAGGAGGAAAATATATGCTAAATAATGCTGTTTTAGTAGGAAGATTGGTTAGAGATCCTGAAGTTCATGAAACAGAAAATGGTAAAAAAGTTATGACCGTAACTTTAGCTGTACCAAGAAGTTTTAAGAATATGAACGGTGAATATGAAACAGATTTTATTCCATGTACTTTATGGCAAGGTGTTGCTGAAAATACGAAAGAATACTGTGAAAAAGGGAATTTAATTGGCGTAAAGGGAAGACTTCAAACCAGAAGATTAGAAGGAGAAGAATTTCCAAATAACATTATTGAATTTGTCGGTGAAAGAGTAACTTTTTTATCTAGTAAAAATCCTGAAACAGATGAATAATCTGTTTTTTTTATGTTTACACATTATTTATTCAACATTTGATTGAATATTTTTGGAGGAGTGAGACCTTTTTTGTGTGTAAGAAAGGAAAAATAGGAAAAAGATGGAAAAATGCAAAACTATATTAATAGGAATGATTATAGGAGGAATAACGTTAGATTTAGCTAAAGTAATTGCAGATACGATAATAAATAGCCCTAATATATTTTATAAAACAAACACCGTAAAAGCAGCATTAGATGATTTATACGGACTAACAGCAGATGATGTATGGCAGAAAATTTATCCAGTAGGGGGCATTTATATATCGGCAGTAAGTATCAGTTTAACTACACTATTTGGAGGAACATGGCAAGAATTTGGAAAAAGAAGAACGTTAGTTAGAGTAGATATATCAACTATATCGTTTAATGAAATAAAGAAAACAGATGGATTAAAAGTGTATAGTATAGAAGTAGAAAATTTACCATCACATTCGCTCACATACACACCATCAGGAACAATAGGAAATACAATAGGTGAAATAAATGTTTTTGCTAAATTTTAAAAGTGAAAAAGAAATAAAAGAAATCATAGGGGCAATGAATTAAAAGCATGTTTGAAATGCACGAAAAACTCTGTTTAGATGAATCAGTATTAAACTATTTTACACCAGAAATGATACTTGAGATGGGAAGAGAATCTGGACTTATTGGGGGCTCTAAAAATAATACTTTAGAATTAGCAAGGAAAATGATTCGAAAAGGGTTAGATATTTTATTGATTGCAGATATTACTGGATTATTTAAAGATAAAATTGAAAAATTGTCGAGACCTGTTAGAAGTTTTTTTAATTCATATACTATCTAAATCATTATTTTCTAAAATCAAAATTTGTGGCTTTTTGTATTTTCATAAAACACCTATTCAATTTTAAAAAAATATGGTATAATTTGGTATAGGGTGTAGATATGAAAAACATATATGGAAAAACACTTGAAGATTTAGAAGAATATTTTTTGTCTATTGGAGAAAAGAAATTTAAAGCGATTCAAGTGTATGAATGGATTTATAAAAAAAGATGTAATTCTTTTGATGAAATGAGTAATATTAAAAAAGAAGTGATTCAAAAATTAAAACAAGATTTTTCTATGTCTAGAATAAAATTGGTTAAAAAACAAATTGGAAACGATACAAAAAAATACTTATTTGAACTAGAAGATGGAAATAAAATAGAAGCTGTTTTGATGCTTCATGATTATGGAAATAGTTTATGTATTTCAACTCAAGTAGGATGTAATATGAACTGTTCCTTTTGTGAAAGTGGTAGATTAAAAAAACAAAGAAACTTAGAAGTTCATGAAATGGTCGTTCAAATACTAGAAGTAGAAAGATTAGAAAATATCAGAATTAGTCATGTTGTTTTAATGGGAATTGGAGAACCTTTTGACAATTATGAAAACGTAATTAAATTTATACATATTATTAATTCAGGAAAAGGTATTGATATCGGAGCTAGACATATAACTGTTTCAACTTCAGGTATTATCCCTAAAATCAAAGAATTTATAAAAGATGGAAAACAAGTTAATTTAGCTGTTTCCCTCCATGCACCAAATGATGAACTTAGAAGTAAAATAATGCCTGTAAATAAAGCTTATCCTTTAAAAAAGTTAATGGCTGCTTTAGATCAATATATCAAAGAAACAAATAGACGAGTAACCTTTGAATATATTATGATAAAAGATGTTAATGATGCTGAAAAGTGTGCTTATGAATTAAGTAAATTGTTAAAAGGGAAAAACTGTTATGTTAATTTAATACCATATAATGAAACAAGTCATATCGAGTATCAAAGAAGTCCAAAAGAAAATATTTTAAAGTTTTATGATATTTTGAAAAAGAATAAGATAAATGTAACGATTCGAAGAGAATTTGGTGGAAATGTATCTGCTGCTTGTGGACAACTTAGAGCAAATTCTTAAGGAGGAGAAAAATGGAATATTTTTATTTAACAGATCCTGGAAAAGTAAGGGATCATAATGAAGATAGCGTTATTATTTGTAAAAATGATAATGATGAGATACTTATGGCAGTTGCGGATGGTATGGGTGGTCATAGAGCTGGAGAAGTAGCATCTTCCATTGCTATTACTCATATCGGAAAGAGATTCAGAGAACTTGGAAGCGTAGGAAACAAGGAAGACGCATTTCACTTTTTTAAAGATGCTGTAAGTGAAGCTAATGTGCTAATCTATAAATATACAGAAAAGCATCCAGAAAGTATTGGTATGGGAACTACCATTGTTATGGCATTAATTACAAAAGATTACTTACTTTTTGGAAATATCGGAGATTCGTCTGGCTTTGTTTTAAAAAATGGAAAATTACATAAAGTAACTGTTGATCATACTTTAGTAAATTTACTTGTTAAATCAGGAGAACTTACTGAAGAAGAGGCAAAAAATCATCCAAGGAAAAATGTATTGATGAAAGCACTTGGAGCACAAACGACAGTTGAAATGGATATTTTTGATGTAGAAAAAGATATTGATGGAATTTTACTTTGTAGTGATGGACTTACGAATATGCTTGATACGACTCAAATTAACAAAGTATTAAATGAAAAATTAGATATCGAAGAAAAAGTACAAAAATTAATTTATAAAAGTAATAATCGTGGTGGAAGTGATAATATTTCTGTTGCGTTACTTGAAATAAAAGAATCGGAGGGATTGAAATGATTGTAAAAGGTCAAAAAATAAATGATCGTTACGAAATTACAAGGATGATTGGCGAAGGTGGTATGGCAAATGTTTATTTAGCACACGACCTAATCTTAGATAGAGATGTAGCTGTTAAAGTATTAAGAGGGGATTTATCTGGAGATGAAAAATTCGTTCGTAGATTTCAAAGAGAAGCTATTTCTGCCTCTAGTTTGTCCCATCCAAATATTGTTGAAATGTATGACGTAGGAGAAGATAATGGTATTTATTTCATTGTCATGGAATATATTGATGGAAAAACACTTAAAAGTCTTATCAAAAAAAGGAAATATTTAACACTACCAGAAGTTGTAGATATCATGTTACAACTTACAAGTGGTCTAGCATGTGCTCATGATAGTTATATCATTCATAGAGATATTAAACCACAAAACATCATGATTTTAGAAGATGGAACTGTTAAAATTACAGACTTTGGAATTGCCATGGCATTAAATAGTAATGAACTTACACAGACAAATTCTGTTATGGGATCTGTTCATTACTTGCCACCAGAACAAGCAAATGGAAATGGAGCAACCATCAAAAGTGATATTTATTCTCTTGGAATTCTTATGTATGAATTACTTACGGGAACACTTCCTTTTAAGGGAGAAAATGCTGTTGAAATAGCGATTAAACAGATGAAAGAATCTATTCCAAGTTTAGTAAAGATGGATTTAGGAATACCTCAAAGTATTGAAAATATTGTTTTAAAAGCTTGTGCTAAAAATCCCAAAAATAGATATGATAATGTCTTAGAAATGAGAGAAGACTTAAAAGTTGCTTTATCATTAGAACATCAAAATGATGCTAGAATAGTTTATGAATATCCAGAACAAGAGTTAGAAGAAACCAAAACGATTCCTAATTTAAGAAGTGTTAAAACAAGAGAAAAATTAGAAAATGAAGAAGATAAGAAAGTAAATAAAGGTCTGATTATTGGTGGAATAGTAGCAGGAGTTATTGTTTTACTTACGATTTTGTTAGTTTTTATTATTCCAGGAATTAATAATCACAAGGAAATTAAAATTCCAGATGTAGAAGGAATGAGCGTTGCTAAGGCAGAAAGTATTTTAGAAGACAAAGGATTTATCGTAAATAGTAAAGTTACTGAAAAATACGATGATGAAATAAAAGAAGGAAAAGTAATTGGAACGAATCCATCTAGAGGAAGAACAGCTAAGAAAAATACGAAAATTACACTTATTGTATCCAAGGGAACAGATTCCATAACTTTAGAAAATTATACTGGACAAAATGCGGCAGCATTAAAAGAATCTTTAGAGAAAAAAGGACTTGTTGTTGCGATTGAAAGTAAAAAAGTAGAAGATATGGCAAATGCTAAAGAAGGAGTTGTTATCGATCAGTTGCCAGCTAAAGGAGAAAAACTAAAAGAAGGCGGTATTTTAACTCTTTATATTGCTGAAATTTATACTGTTTATCCTGATTTTACTACGATGACAGTCGCTGATGCAGAAGAATTTTGTAATATGCATGGTATTAATTTAACGATTACTTATGAAGAAACAAATGATAAAGAAGAAGGAAAAATTATCAAACAAAATAGAAGCAAAGGTATTGAAGTGTTTACAGGAGCTAATTTAACACTTACAGTTGCTAAAAAACCAAAAGCAACGCCAACACCAACGCCAAAAGCTTCACCAATTCCAACTCCTACACCAACTCCTTCTAGTGAAACAGATAGTTAATATGCAAGGAAAAATTATTAAACAAGTCAGTAATGATTATACTGTACTTGCAAATAATCAAAACTATATATGTAAATCAAGAGGAAAATTTAGAAATATGAAAATTATTCCTCTTGTTGGGGATTTGGTTGAATTTAATGAAAAAGAAAACTATATTTTAAAAATATATCCAAGAAAAAATGAATTGGTTAGACCTAATGTTTCTAATATTGATCAAGTTATGGTTATAACTAGTGTTAAAAGACCAGATTTTAGTTCTAATTTACTTGATAAATTACTGGTGGTTATTGAATTTCATAACATTGAGCCAATTATTATTTTTACGAAAATAGATTTATTAAATGAAGAAGAAAAAGAAAAAATAAATAAAATTAAAAAATACTATGAAAATATTGGATATAAATGTTTTATAAATACAGAATTAGATAAAATAAAAACACTATTTAAAGATAAAGTCACTGTTTTTACAGGGCAAAGTGGGGCTGGAAAATCTACTTTATTGAATCATTTGAATATTGATTTAAATTTAGAAACAAATGAGATATCTGATGCTTTAGGAAGAGGAAAACATACAACAAGACATACGGAACTTCTTTTTATAGAGGGTGGCATGGTGGCAGATACCCCTGGCTTTTCTAGTCTTTCATTATCTATGATGACAGGTATGGATATCAGGGATAACTTTAGAGATTTTAATATGTATCGTGACCTTTGTAAATATAGAGATTGCATGCATGATAAAGAAGATCAATGCATTATAAAAAATAAAGTAGAAAGTAAAGATATTTTAGCAAGTAGGTATGAAAACTATATCAAATTTATTCATGAAGAACATAAATGATGTTTTTCGTTGAAAATAGCATGAATTTATGATAAAATATCTACAGTTTAAAGAGTGAGTGATAATATGAAAAAAATAGTTTATTTAATAAGTATATTTTTTGTGAGTTTTATATTTGTAAATGATGTTTATGCTGCAGAAGCAAAGTGTGTATATAAAGAATTTAATAGTTTAGGAGAACATTTAGAGATAACTTTTGATCAAAAAACTGGAAAAAAATTTGATATTTCTTGTTATGATAGGGATGGATATGATTGCTCATCAAATTATAATATTAGCAAACTAAATGATAAAAATAGTTTTAAAGTTTCTGAACCAGATGATAATGTAGTGTATGAATGCTTAACAAGTATATATTATTCAAACATATCAAATGTTTTTGATTTTTCTTCAACAGCAAGTGGTAGTAGTAATGAATTAAAACTAAATACTAGTTCATCAAAATATACAAAAAGTACTGCTACTAAAAAAAGTGGAGATGCAATAAATTGTTCATATAAAGTAACATCAGCAGGTGCTGAAAGTAATGCAACTTTTGTATTTTCTTTTACAAAAGATTTTAAAAAGTTTGATTATAAAATGACTGGTAATGCAGGTAAAAGTTTTGATTTAAGGCCAGATGTATCTTCATTTAAAGAAGCTTTTAAAAAACAATACGATAGTAAAAAAGATTGTCCGAATGTATATACTGTTTTTTATGATTATGCAAATCGTTATACTGCTTCTATGAATAAAGATAATCTTGATGACGGCAGTAAAACAACAAATGATAATATTAATAATACACCTGCAACTAAAAAAGGAAACAGTGATATCAGTGATTTATCTGATAAAAGTTGGAGTAATGAAGAAGGATGTACAGCTCTAAAAAATGGGAAAACCATCGAAATTTTAAGACAAATACTAAATTATTTACAATTAGCTGCAGTAGCACTTTTATTAGTGTTAGGATCACTTGATTTTGCTGGAGCTGTAATGTCAGATAAAGATGATGCTATGAAACAAGCAGGAAATAAATTCGTAAAGAGATTAATAGCGGCAGTAATCGTATTTCTAGTGCCAGTCCTTGT
>CACZQZ010000054.1 GCA_902783405.1 uncultured Erysipelotrichaceae bacterium | reverse complement strand
CCACTATTTTATGAAAGTAATATGGTAAATAAATAAGAAACTAAAATTTAGTTTCTTTTTCTTATATACTCTTTATGTTTAAATGAAATTCCTTCTTCTACATGTTCACCAAGTATTCTACTATCCCATTCACTTTTATCAAATTTTGGAAAATAAACATCAGCTTCTTTACTATCATCAATTTCTGTTAAAAGCATTCTTTTAGCATCCTTTAAAAATTCTTTATATAAAGATGATCCTCCTATAATCATAACTTCAGGATAATTTTTAGCTAATTCATATAATTCTTTTTTACTGTGTATATTTACTACACAAGGTACAGAAATATATTGATGTGTTAAAACCACATTAAGTCTTTTTGGTAATACTTTGGGAAGAGACTCTAATGTTTTTCTTCCCATAACTACTGGTTTCCCGATTGTATTTTCTCTAAAAAACTTCATATCATCTTTAAAATGCCATAAAAGTTCATTATCTTTTCCCAGTTCATTATTTTTCCCTATGGCTGCTATCAAAGTTAAATTCATATTCTCCTCCTAATCTTTTTATTTCTTCTTCAATATATTGAACTGTTTTTTGAATATCGTCAATAGTTTCCTTTATTTTAAATATATTTAATTTAATGTTATTTTTATAAAAACTATTTTTATTAATATATTCTATTGTTTTATTTATACCTATTGTTTCTAATTCTTCAATAGGATTATCAAAATTATCATCTATCTTATCTAATGGATTTATCTCATAAAGTCGTAATAATTTAGAAACAAATGCATCTCTTTCTTTTTCATAAATTTCTTTATTTTCATACTTTTCATTTACAGTAGATAAATTATTTCCATACCAATAATAATCTGTTATTAAATGAGTTAAATATCCATATACAAAAGGATTATCTAATTTATCTTTATATTTTTTATAAAATTCATCATAGTGAATTTTTTTATTTACTTGAAAGTGACTTCCATCTTTTGTAGAAGTTGAATTTCGCCAAGAGTCTGGAGCTATATTTCCTAAAAAGAATAATTTTTCATTTATTTTTTTCTTTTGTAACAAAGATTTTGCTACACATAGATGAATTCCTGCTGTTGGCATCTTATCCCTTCTTTCTATAAATCAATAGAATAAAGTTTTTCACCATTTTCTAATAAACCAATTTGTTTTGCACCAAATTTTTCATAATAATTTTTTAAATCAGATTTTAAATAAATTTTCTTAAATCCTCTTTTTTTAGCTTCTTTTAAAATAGCATCATTTAATAGTTTAGAATATCCCTTTCCCCTGTACTCTTCTTTTACAAACATAGTGGCATACCAAGGAGATAAATCTGTTCTTTCTTCTCCATCTTGTGGAAAGATAGAAATAAATCCTATTAATATATCATGATCTACTAAAATTAGTTTACAATAAGAAGGATGATTTAAAAATAACTTAATTTTACTTATTTTCTTTTTTAATTTTTCTTCTTTTTCTTTATCATTTAAACTTTTATTTCCCCACTCATTTTGCGTAAGTGTAGCTACTTCATCAATGTATTCTAAATGATCTTTTATATTATATATTTTCAATTGTTTTCACTTCTTTTCTAATGAAAATTATATCAAAAAAGAATAAATATTTCTATCTATTCTTTTATTAAATCATTATTCATCAATATTAATAAGTTCATAATCTCTAGTACCTAGGCCAAGTTCTTCAGCATAAGGTAAGATGTGTCTTCCTTCTTGTCTATCAACTCTTTCTTTTAACTTTTTAGCACCAGGATCTTCTGATGACCAAATCATATCAATAAACGCTTGATCATTTGCGACTGGGTCTAGAGATGCCACGATACCTAAATCGGCCATAACTGGATCTGTTTGATGAGCATCACAATCACAGTCTACTGATAAGAAGTTCATAACTGTAATGTATAAAATTTTTCCACCCTTTTGTTCAAAATAATTTTGAACAGCTCCAGCAGCTTCAGCCATAGACTCAATAAAGTCTGTTTGTTTATACTGAACGCTCCAACATTTATCTGGATCTTCTGTTTGACCACAAGAATGAATATATGCTTTACCGTTACGTGATGCTATACCAATAGACTGATTTTTTAAATTAGCACCAAATCCTCCCATAGCGTGTCCTTTTCCATGAGCTAAGTTAATTATAGAGTCATATTTTTCTAAATGATTACCAACTAAGTCGTATTTTAAATGCTTACTACCTACTGGTGTTGGTATTTTAAATTCACCATCTTCGTCCATAATGTCAACTTTTGCAAAGGATGTAAAGCCATGATCTGCAGCTACTTTTTTATGATCTTCTGCAGTATTTCTCTCTCCTGGATATGCAGTATTACACTCTAAAATTGTTCCATTTAAATTTTGAACTAAAGGAGCAATTAAATCTGCTTTTAAATAACCCCTAGATCCTGCTTCTCCAGTAGATACTTTAATACCCACATTTCCTTTTAATTCTACTCCTAAAGCTTCATAAATTTTAATTAAGTTTTCACTTGTTATATTTTTCGTAAAATATACTTTTGCTTTTTCCATATTCTTCCTCCTTTTTAATAAAAAACTCATCTATCTTCCTTTAATATTATAACAAAGACAAATAAAATCTACAATAAATTTTTTATGACATTTTTATCTGTTTTACATATGATTTTATGAATTTAGTTTCTTCTTCTTTCGCATATTTTTCAAAATCAAAATTAGGATATTCTTTATTTATATATAAATATAATAGTAAGCCATGATTAAATTCATGAATATTAATAAGCATAGATTTTAAATTATATATTTCAGGTACATATATCTTAATATCCGTTATAATACCTTTTTCTATTTTAGGATAACATCCAAAAAAAGCCATTCCTTTTTCAGTATCTATATCTAAAAAAGTTGTTTTTGCAATTACATAATTAAAATCTTCTACATTTTCATAATAACGATATAAGTCCTTTTTTGATAATGTTAACCCAATAATCTCATCATAAAGTTGTTCGTTTTGATTAAAAGGAAGAAAATCTTTTTTAGGCATAATTCCTCTAGTCATACCTAAAGTCATATCTACTTCATACTGATGTAATATAGAATCATAATAAAGAAGTGTTTTCTCATTTAATTCATCAATTTTATCCATAATTTTATTTAATTCATTTTCATTCATCACTTTTAAATTTCTTGAAATATAATCGATATAATCATTTTCTATAATAAAATTTTCTTGATATTCATTTAAATAAGATAATATTTCTTTTCTCTTTTGTTTATCTTCAATTCTATAACACCAACTTTGTACGTATACTTTTAAATAATCTTTTAAAAGAGAATAATAAGACAAATAATTTAGAAAAATAGTTTTTTTTAAATCAAAATACATAATAATCACCACTTCAAACATATCATACTTTATTTTAAATTACTTGTAAATAT
>CACZQZ010000053.1 GCA_902783405.1 uncultured Erysipelotrichaceae bacterium | reverse complement strand
GGATATCCAGCAAGTATACCTGACTGTAAAGCTTCTTGTAAACCTTTGTCAACTACTGGAATATATTCACGAGGTACAACACCTCCAACGATTTCATCAACAAATTCATATCCTTTATCTGGATTTGGTTCAAATTTAATCCAAACATGTCCATATTGTCCACGTCCACCAGATTGTTTAATGTATTTACCTTCACATTCTCCAGTAGCTGTAAGTGTTTCTCTGTAAGAAACTTGTGGTTGTCCAATGTTTGCTTCAACACCAAATTCTCTTTTCATACGATCAACAATAATGTCTAAGTGAAGTTCCCCCATTCCAGCAATAATGGTTTGACCTGTTTCATGATTTGTACTTGCTCTAAATGTTGGATCTTCTTCAGCAAGTTTTTGTAAAGCGATTCCCATTTTATCTTGATCTGCTTTTGATTTTGGTTCAACAGCAAGTTCGATAACTGGTTCTGGGAATTCCATAGATTCTAAGATTACAAAATTCTTTTCATCACATAAAGTATCTCCAGTAGTTGTATTTTTAAGTCCTACAGCAGCAGCTATATCTCCAGCAAATACTTCTGATATTTCTGTACGATTGTTAGCATGCATTTGAAGAATTCTTCCTACTCTTTCTTTATTGTCTTTTGTAGCATTTAACACATAAGAACCACTTGTTAAATGTCCTGAATAAACTCTAAAGAATGTTAGTTTTCCAACGAATGGATCTGTCATAACCTTAAATGCTAAGGCACTAAATGGTTCTGAGTCTGATGCATGACGAACAACTTCGTTTCCTTTTGCATCTACTCCTTTAATTGCTTCAATATCAGTTGGTGCTGGTAAGTAATCAATTACAGCATCAAGTAAATTTTTAATCCCCATATTACCAAGGGCTGTACCACACATTACAGGGAAAAATTCTACTGCAAGAGTACCTTTACGAATTGCTTTTTTAATTTCATCTACAGAAAGTTCTTCACCTTCTAAATATTTATTCATTAAGTCGTCATCGAATTCGACAACAGTTTCAATTAATTCATTACGTTTTTCTAAAGCTAAATCTTTTAAATCTTCTGGAATATCGATGATGGTTGCATCTTCTTCTGGTTTTCCATCAAAATGATATGCTTTCATAGTAACTAAATCAATTACACCATCAAATTCGTCTTCTGCCCCAATTGGCCATTCAATTGGTTTAGCATTAACGCCTAAACGGTCTTTAATTGTTTTTAAACTGTATTCAAAATTTGCTCCCATTTTATCCATTTTATTACAGAAGATAATTCTAGGAACTTGAAATTCTGTTGCTTGTCTCCAAACCGTTTCTGTTTGAGGTTCTACTCCAGCTTGCGCATCAAGTAGTGCTACGGCACCATCTAAAACACGAAGTGAACGAGAAACTTCTACTGTAAAATCTACGTGGCCTGGAGTATCGATGATATTTAATCTATGTTCTTTCCAGAAAGCTGTTGTAGCTGCAGAAGTGATTGTAATTCCACGTTCTTGCTCTTGAGCCATCCAGTCCATTTGAGAAGCGCCATCATGAGTTTCTCCGATTTTATGGATTTTATGTGTATGGAATAAAACACGTTCTGTACAAGTAGTTTTTCCAGCATCGATATGTGCCATAATTCCAAAATTACGAGTTTTCTCTAAACTATATTCACGAGCCATAAATTAAATTCCTTCCTATTACCAACGGTAGTGAGCAAATGCTTTATTTGCTTCTGCCATTCTATGAGTATCTTCACGTTTTTTAACTGCTGCTCCAACTCCATTTGAAGCATCGATAATTTCGTTTGCTAAGTTTTCAGCCATTGAGTGACCTCCTCTTAGTCTTGCATAATTAACTAACCAACGAAGTCCTAGTGTCTGTCTACGATCAGCACGTACTTCCATTGGAACTTGATAGTTTGCTCCACCAACACGGCGTGATTTAACTTCAAGTTGTGGTTTAATGTTTTCCATTGCTTTTTCAAAAATAGTCATTGGATCTTCATTTGTTTTTTCTTTAACCATTTCAAATGCTTGATAAACGATTGTTTCAGCTTTTCCTCTTTTTCCATCAATCATTAATTTATTTACTAATTTTGTAACTAATTTTGAATTATAGATAGGATCTGCTAGAACATCTCTTTTAACTGCACGTCTTTTACGCATATTCACTTTCTCCTTTCTTATTACTTAGGTTTTTTTGTACCATATTTTGAACGTCCTTGGCGACGTTTATCAATACCAGCAGTATCTAATGTACCACGAACGATATGATAACGAACACCGATTAAGTCTTTAACACGTCCACCACGAATTAAAACAACGCTGTGTTCTTGTAAATTGTGTCCTTCTCCTGGAATATAAGCTGTTACTTCCATTCCATTTGAAAGTCTTACACGGGCATATTTACGAAGAGCTGAGTTTGGTTTTTTAGGTGTCATTGTACCTACACGAGTACATACTCCACGTTTTTGTGGTGATTTTGTACTAGTAGCTCTTTTAATTCTACTATTATACCCAATTCCTAAAACTGGTGATTTACTTTTCTTTGTTTTGTTTTTTCTGTTTTTTCTTACTAATTGGTTTATTGTTGGCATATTTTTCTCCTTTCTAATCCACACATCCAGGTGTTTCATTTTAAACTTTAATTAAGGATTTACTTGCGTAAACCCGTTAATCAAATGCGATATTAGTGTATCATTTATAAGATGTCCTTGTCAAGAATTTTTTATGTATTTTAAAAAAAAATTAAACTTTTTTATTTTTTCTTAAAACAATCCTTTTGTATATGGTATTTTTAAATGATCATAAGCCATTTTTGTAGCCATTCTTCCTCTACTTGTTCTTTTAAGTAAACCGATTTGTAATAAGTATGGCTCATACACATCTTCAATAGTTGTTTGTTCTTCTCCAATCGATGATGCGATAGCTTCTATTCCAACTGGACCACCATTAAATCTTTCAATAATTGCTTTAAGTAAATTGTAATCGGTACTATCTAGACCTAGAGAATCCACATTTAAACTATCTAACGCTTTTTGCGTTATTTTTAAATCAATATTTCCGTCTCCTTCTACTAAAGCAAAGTCTCTTACTCTTCTAAGTAGTCTATTTGCAATACGTGGTGTTCCCCTACTTCTTTTAGCAAGTTCTATAGCAGCTTCTTCATCAATAGTACATTCAAATACTTTAGCGCTTCTTTTTACGATTGTCGTAAGTTCTTCTAAAGTATAATATTCTAATTTTGAAATAATACCAAAACGATCTCTTAAAGGAGCTGTTAAGTCTCCTGCACGAGTAGTTGCTCCAACTAAAGTAAATGGTGGAAGATCAATTCTAATGCTTCTAGAAGATGATTCTGTTCCAACGACAATATCTAAAACAAAGTCTTCCATAGCAGGATATAATATTTCTTCTATAAATCTTGGAATTCTATGAATTTCATCGATAAACAAAATGTCTCCTTCTTCTAAGTTCGATAAAATAGCAGCCAAATCTCCACTTTTTTCAATGGAAGGACCACTTGCTGTTTTAATGTTTCCTCCCATTTCATTAGCAATAATATAAGCCAGAGTTGTTTTTCCAAGTCCTGGTGGGCCATAAAATAATACATGATCTAAAGATTCATTCCTCATCTTAGCAGCTTTCATAAAGATTTCTAAGTTCTTTTTAACCTGCTCTTGACCTATATAGTCATCTAAAGTTTCAGGACGAATATTCATTTCTATTTCATCTTCTTCTAATTTTTCTTCTGATATAACGCGTTCATCCATAATATTCCTCCTTATACTTCATTATATATAACAAACAAATGTTTGTCAAGAAAAAAAGGTTTTTACTTAAGTAGTAATTTTAAACCTTCTTTAATTTGTTTTTCAATAGAATCTTCTGTTATTTTTGGTAATATCTTTTTAATGTCTGCTGCCTTATATCCTAATCCTTTTAAGGCTTCTGTTAATTCTTCATAATTTTTACTATTACCATTACTTTCACTAGATGTTAATTTTCCTTTTAAGTCTAAAATAATTTGTCTAGCTACTTTATCTCCTATTTTAGGAAACTTTTTCAAATAACTAATGTTTTCTGTTTCTATCGCATCTAATATTTGATTTACATCTACTGCAAGCATTGGAAGAGCCATTTTACATCCCAAACCCTTAACACCTATTAACTTTAAAAATAGTTCTTTTTCATCTCTACTTTTAAAGCCATATAAAGAAAGTTCATCTTCTTTTACGTTTTGATAAATATAAACTTTATATTTTTCTCCTACTTTATAGTAATAAGAATCTGGTGTATAGATTAAATAACCTACTCCATTATTATCTAGTGCGATAGCATTAGACATCACTTCTTCTATGATTCCCTTTATATATTCATACATATGACTCACCTTTTTTTATTATATAAAATTAAGAGAATAAAACCTAATATAGCAAGACTTATTCCCTCTAATTTAAAACTCGTTTCCTGCATAACAATACCACCAATAATCATAACAGCTAAAATAATGATAATTAAAAATTGATACTTTTTCATTATTTCTTTTTCATAAATGTTTTGGTAATATACACTAAAAATATAATCATAAGGATAATATATCCCCATATCAATAATGTATAAAAAATACCACTTGAATATTTATCAAAAATTGCTGGTATTGATTCTGGAATATAGTTTCCTATAAAATTACTTATTTCTTTTATTCCAATATTATAACGAACAAGTGTCATGATGCGAAAAAACAAATCAATAATTGCTGTAAAATAAACAAAACTGCTAAATGTTTTAAAAGCTAAAACAACCACCAATAATAAAATAACAACAATAACTAAATCCATATCACAACACCTCTTTCTAATGATATCATAGTTTGACATCTTTTTCAATTCTTTAAACCAAAGAAAAAGAGAATAAATATTTATTCTCTTATTACATTTCAGTATAAACGCAAGCTTGTTTTCTTGTCTTTCCAAGTCTTTCAAATTTTACTGTTCCAGATACTTTAGCATATAAAGTATCATCACTTCCGATTCCTACATTTTTACCTGGATAAATTCTAGTTCCTCTTTGACGATAAATAATAGATCCTCCAGAAACAAATTCTCCATCAGCTGCTTTAGCACCTAATCTTTTTGATTCTGAGTCACGTCCATTCTTTGTAGAACCCTGTCCTTTTTTATGAGCGAATAATTGAATGTCTAATATCATTAATTTCATGAAGACACCTCCTCTATTTTTATATTTTTTGGATATTGTTTTTTAAGTTCATATAATAAATCCATCATATTGTCTAAAAGAAGTTTAATCATTTTATTTTCTTTTAGAACTTTAATAATCACTTTTCCTTTTTCACTTGTATAATTTATAGAAGTTTCATCTATTTTTAAAATAGCATTAACAGTTACCGTTACCATCGTGCTTACACTCGCACATACGATATCTTTTCCTAATGTATCATACATAGCATGTCCGGATATGGATATAAAGTTTTTTTTCTTTTCTACTTTTATCATTACTTAACACTAATTTTCTTAACTTCTAACTTAGTATATGGTTGACGATGACCTTGTTTTCTTCTGTATTTTTTCTTTTGACGATATTTGTAAACAACTACTTTCTTTTCTTTTCCTTGTTTTAATACTTCTAAAGTAACAGAAGCTCCTTTTACAGTTGGTGTACCAACAGTATCATCTACCATTAAAACTTCATCAATTGTAACTTTATCTCCAACTTCATTATCTAATTTTTCAACATAGATAACTGAACCTTCTTCTACAAGATATTGTTTTCCACCAGTTTTAATAACAGCTTTCATATTTTACCTCCTTTAATATTTAAGACTCGCCTAAAAGGTAGCACATGCATTTAAACCTTCTTCGTGCGGTTGTAAAGCAGAGGCCTTACACAGTTACTAATTTTAACATAGTCTTTTTTAAAAGTCAAATGATTCTAAGGGATTTATTAAAATTTATTTCCTTTTTATTCTTCCTATAATCTTAGATAGTAGAAAAGAACCTCCAACAATCAGTAAAAACCATATCAAGGACATATAAACTCCATTTTTATATACTTGTAAGAATGGATATGGGCCATCTACTATTTTTAAAATGTTTAAAATAATAAATAAAAATGCATAAATTCCTGTAAAAGAAGTAGCAAGTAAAGTTTCTTTAAAACTTTTAATTTCATAATCTTCAAAAAATACAAATGAAATAAATGCAATAATAGGACATAATAGATGATAATATAAATTTGATCCTGTAAAGAAAAAGAATTGATAATTGAAGTTATACATTGGAATTAAAATAAAAACAACAACTAGAAAAGTAACCATTAAAGAAGTAACTGCTATATATTTTAAAATATTAAGCCATTTTGGTATTTCTTTTTTCTTTAATAGATAGTAAACATAAAATATAGATACAATTAAAGAAAAGATATTACTATCTTGGGTATAGTAGATGAAGTACTCTACATTTTTTAAACTAATAATAAATCCTATCATACCTAATATAATTAAGATAATATTTAAAATAAGTACAATATTTTTATTTTTTTCTTCAGTCATCAAATCAACTCTTTTTTTTATATTCTATTTATTTGTTAATATGGTTTTGTCTTTTTTCTGTATTACTTTCTTATAAAAAAAATATGTTCTTACATATTTTTATTCATCATTTTCATAACTTGATTTACTTGCTTTTGGCTTGGTGTTCTTCCCATCTGACTCATCATTGCTCTAATCATTTGTTCATTAATTGGCGGATTTTTTTTCATATATTTTTTCATGTAAGCACGACATACAAAGAAACCAGCTACTCCACCTGCTAAAAATATAAGGATAAATTTAAGTAGATCAATTAAAAATTGTCCCATATATATCCTCCCTTCTTACTAAATATATTACTAAATATTTAAGTAAATTACAAGAGATATCTTTTAAAAAGATTTATTTGTAAGATTTAGTCTAATTTTTTATTTTGTTTTATCAATTAGCAACAAAAGAGACTATCAAAAGTTAATTAACTTTTGGTAGTCCCATATTATTTATTGACTTTTTCTAAAATATAGTATGCACAATCGTAAGCGCAATCTTTTTTTATATATTCATCGATTAATGAATAATCATTTATTTTTTTATACCTTTTATTTTTCTTATTACAAAAGCCTTTAAGTCTTAATTTGCCATATGCGTAATCTCCAACAACAAAATCAAAATCTTCAAAGTAATCAGTAAATTTTTCTTTTAGTTCCTCTGCATTAAAACCATCTTTGTAGTTTTTAGTTACTTTATATTGATTGTTTTCCAAAGTAATTCGTTTATCCATTTTTAAGTTCCTTTCTAAATGCTGGTTTTAAAGTATTATATTTATCGATACTAGATCCTGAATTCCAAGTGATATATCCACCGTCTAATCCAGATTCATAAAGTCCTTTAATTTGTTCTTCAATTTTAGTAGCATCATAAGTTATATATGGACTTCTAATTGTATTATAAGCTTGTATCCACGTGCGAGCTATAGCAGGAGATTTAATTTCATCTTGTCTTGCCTTTGCCGTTTCTCCCCATTTTTTCATAAGTTCATATGGAATCGTCCAAACAGGTACTTTAAATCCATATTCATACATATTAAAGTGATCCGGGTATGGCATTGCACTTATTACATCTACTACATTTGATATTGCTGGCCAATACTGTCCATAAGCTGTGACATAATTATTAGCACTTTCTCCAAAGACATCTGCAGAAACATAGGCACCTACTTCATGTATTTCATCTCTAGCATACATTAAAAATTGCTGCAAAGCCTGTGCTTTTTCTTCTTTATATTCATTTCTCATATCCATAATTCCTTGTTTTTCTAAGCTTCCTGTTTTATCTGGAAAACGAACATAATCAAATTGTATTTCATTAAATCCAATATCTTTTACAGATTCTATAGCTAAGCGAACATTAAATCCCCAAACCTCACGTTTAAAAGCACTAGGCCAATAAGAGTGATTGTGAACAAATTGATTTCCTGTTCTTGTATCTAAAATGGAATTTTCTTTATGATCTGTTGCATAATAATTATCTTTAAAAGCTGTAATTCTACCAATCACATAAAAGCCTTCATCTTTAAGTTTTTTGATATAAGATTTATAATCTTCTTTTTTATTAAGAGCTTTATTATAATTTGTTTCAGATAATTCTTTAAATGTTTCTGCATCATAACCTGGTGCTGTATTATCTTTAATATCTACTACAAAAGCATTTATACCAGAGTCTTTAGCAATCTTAATATAAGAATCAACATCTTTAATAGCAGCAGCATTAATATAAAGTGTTTTAGCCTCTGTAGGCATTTCATTTCCATCTATTTTTATTTTATCTTCTGGATAATAATCTAAGTTAGCAGCACTTCCTCCACCATATTTGTCTGTTCTCGTCTCATGTACTTTATATATTCCATCTTGATCATAAGGAAGATTTGCTTCTTCACTATTTTGTAAAGTATATTTAGAATAAACATATCCTTTCTTATCATTGTAAGAAACATAATATTTATTTACTTTTCCTTTATCTATTTTATCAAATCCTAAAACAGATAATTCTTCACCCTTTTTAATCGATGTTAAAATACTTATATCATCTTTTTCTTTATATAAAACAAGTGGTGTTCTAACATATATTTTATCTTCTTTGATACTCTCTTGCTCCTTTAAAGAAATATTATCTTCCTTAACATAATATGTTTTATTCTTGTATTTTATTTTTATAAATTCTTCTTCTGTTTCTTCTTTTACTATTTTTTTCTTATATTTTTGTACTTTCTCGCCACGATATATTTCATCTGATTCATTAAATTCTTCATCTATTGTTTTAACTTTTTCTTCAATACTAGATAAATAAGCATCTACTGGTTTATCTAATAAGGCAATATTTGTTTTTTTAAAAAAGAAATTTAATCCTACAAATAAAATAAAAAGTAATAAAAGAAGAAAGAAGATGAGAACAAATATTTTTTTAATTTTTTTCTTAACTCTTCTTTTCTTCTTCATAAATACCTCTTAACTTTTTAATTCAATTAAATCATTTTCTAGTTTTGATAAATCATTTGGACTCATAAATAAGAATACGGCATTTTCATATGGATTTAAAAGTTCTGCTTTATCCATATCTATTTTATGTCCATTTTCTAGTCCTTCTAAAATAATATCTGATGTAATATCTGGAAAATCTTCCTGTTTTTCTCTAGCTGGATGAATATCTAAAAGATAAATAGCATCTAATTTTTCAAATTCTTCTTTTAAATCATCTTTAAATTCTTTTGTTCTAGAAAAAGTATGGGGCTGGAAAATACCAATTACTTTTTTATTAGGATATTTTTGTTTTACTGCTTTAATCGTTGCTCTTACTTCAGCAGGATGATGTGCATAATCATCAATAATGATGTTTTCTCCAACTACTGTTTCTGAAAATCTTCTTTTAGCACCCTTAAATGTTTTTAATATTCTAGAAACTTCTTTAGCGTCTAATCTTTCATAGTAACAAACACTAATTACAGCAAGTGCATCTAAAAGCATATATTTTCCGTAAATAGGAAGTTCATAGTGTCCATAGTAATTGTCTTCTGCAAACACATCAAAATAAGTTCCGTCTTCCCTATATTCAATGTTTTTAGCAATAATATCATTATCTTCGGATAATCCATAATAAAAGATTGTTTCTACCTCTAATAAATGAGTATAAGGGTCATCTCCACAAGCAATAACCATTTTCTCTGCTTTAGATGCATAACTTTGATAAGCATCTACTACATCATCAATATTTTTAAAATAATCTACATGATCTAAATCAATATTCGTAATAATTGCATATGTTGGCGTATAATCTAAAAAATGTCTTTGATATTCACAAGCTTCTAAAACAAAGTATTCATTTTCTTTATTAGCGTATCCTGTTCCGTCTCCAATTAAATAGTTAGAACCTTTCATTTCATTCATAACTAAAGCCATCATAGAAGATGTTGTTGTTTTTCCATGACAACCAGCTACTGTAATTGTTTTAAATTTTTTGGTTAAAATTCCAACCATTTCTGAATATGTATAGATTTCTAAATCTAATTCCTTTGCTCTTTTAACTTCAGGATGATCATCTTTAAATGTAGCTCCTTGTACAATTTTAAGATCTTCTTTTATATTATTTTCATCAAATGGATAAACTGGTATCCCAAGACGCACTAAACCTTCTTCTGTAAAAAAATGTTTTTCTACATCACTACCTTGTACGTCATAACCAAGTTCCTTCATAATTTGAGCAAGAGCACTCATTCCAGATCCCTTTATTCCTATAAAATGATACATAAGCATTCTCCTTTATCTATAAAAATTATATCAAATTTTGTTTTATTAAACAACAGAAAAATAACGATGATTAAAATTGTTATCTCTCATTTATTATTTTATTTTATTATTTATCATTTGTTCTTTAGAAAAAATTTATTTTCATTTAAAAATATGTTATTCTTATATTAGAAGAAGGTATAAAATGGATAAAGCTGTTTGTAAGAAAATATTTTTGATAATTTGTATGTTTATTTTTCCCATTTTTGTTAATGCTGGTATTGTATGCAATGATGGTACAGTAAGTCGATCTTGTAATGATTGCCATAGGGGATGTTGCTCTAGACATGGAGGCTGCTCATCTAGTAGTAATTATAATAGTAGTTCTTATCAAAAAAATTATTCAAGCACACCTACTCCAACACCTACACCAGTTCCAACACCTACACCAAGCCCTACTCCTACACCTACTCCAAAGCCAACACCAACTTCTACTCCAACTCCTCCTCCAATCTAAAAAGAAAGGAGGTTTGAAAGAATGAAAAAACGAGAATACAATATATGCATTCTACGTTTCATTTTTCTCATTTTACTACTCCTAATCATTTTGATTATAGTAATAAAAAAAGACATCTAATCAAAGATTAAATGTCAAACCAAAGTAATTTAGGTAGACATTCAACTCAGAAAAACTGAATGTTCCCTTTCTTATTTTATGCAAGTTTTCCTTGACATATACATAATAACATAAAAAAGAACTTTTATCAAGTTCTTTTTATATTCGTATGGTGTCCCAGGAGCGATTCGAACGCCCGACCCACGCCTTAGAAGGGCGTTGCTCTATCCAGCTGAGCTACTAGGACGACTTGTTCAAATGAACAAATCCATTATAACGCATATTTTTTGATTATTCAAGAGTTTTTAACACACTTTTATAAATTTCTTGGTTATCCACCGTAAATGAAACTTCTTTTACATCATAATTATCCGCAACTGAAAGACAAATAGTATAAATTACTTCCTCTAAAATGTTTTTTTCATCAATATCATCAAATATATACTGATTAAATACTAAATCTAAAGAATCTGCTTTTTGATTTACTTTTAAAAGTTTCGTATTACTGTTTAAAAAACTCATTAAATTTCCATTATAAGCACTTGTTCCTGTTAATTCATCGATAATAATATTTATTTTTTCTCTTTTATCATTGGTATATTTTGTAACTGGTACATAATAAAATTCATCATTAAATGAATCAATATAATAAATTGTTACTTTAGTAACGTCTTTGTAAGAAGATATATCATATTTCTTATTAATACCAATATTTCTGTCTAGTGCACTAGGAAGCATTTTTCCGGATTTTGGCAAACGTGTTAATATACTACCATCAACATATAAAATGATATATTTTATTTCATCTATTGAAGTTAGTGAATATACTAAAGCTTCTATCATTTTCTCTTCTAATTTTTCATCAATTTCTAAAATATCTTTCGATAAATCTAATTTTAAAACACTATCTTCATATTTAATACTATTAATTTTTGTACTTTCTGGTAATACAGATTTAAAACCACTTGGAATTTTACTTTCTAACTTTGAATTTTGAATCAAATATGTAACAAGTTCTTCACTTAGTTTTTCAAT
>CACZQZ010000052.1 GCA_902783405.1 uncultured Erysipelotrichaceae bacterium | reverse complement strand
CTGCAGTAGATGATTTATATCGAGTAGCAGGTATTCATGTAGAAGATATAGAATCAGAATTAATGCTAAAAATATATCCGGTTGGTAGTATATATACATCAATATCGAGTACAAGCCCAGCAGAATTATTTGGAGGAACATGGGAAAGATTTGGAAAAGGTAAGACATTAGTAAGTGTAGATGAGAATGATAGTGATTTTAATACTGTTGAGAAACTTGGAGGGAGTAAAACAAAAACGATAGCAGTAGGAAATTTACCAGCCCATTCCCATAGTGTCAACATCAATTCAAATTCAGTAGGAAATCATAATCATACAGCCAACACATCATCAGCAGGAGGTCATAATCATACAGCTAACACATCATCGGCAGGAGGGCATAATCATACTGGTACTACATCGACAAATGGAAATCATAATCATACTGTTTCAGATCAATATAGTTTCGGTGGTTCATATTTGTCTCCATCAGGTAACTACTATGGTTTCTTTTACCAATGGACTACTCGTACAGTTACATCTTCAACGAACGGAAACCATAATCATACATTTACAACATCCACTAATGGAGCTCATACCCATTCACTAACAACCACGACCAATGGAGCTCATACCCATTCATTAACAACTACAACTACTGGAGCTCATACGCATAATGTAAATGGAAATACAGAAAATACGGGAAGTGGAACAGCACTCAATACACAAGATCCATATATAACAGTATATATGTGGAAAAGAACAGCTTAACGTAATCATTATTATATATAAAACTTGCATTTTGTTTTTTGCAAGTTTTTTGCTATAATGTTCTTTGGTGAGACATATGAAAAAAATATTATTTGTATGTTTAGGAAATATTTGCCGTTCTCCAATGGCTGAATTTTTAATGAAAGATATGGTAAAACAAAGAGGGATTGAAAAAGAATTTTTAATAGAATCTGCTGGAACTAGTAATGAAGAAGAAGGAAATCCAGTTCATATTGGTACTAAAAATAAATTAAAAGAATTTGGAATATCTACTGAAGGTAAGTTCGCTAGACAAATGAATAAAGAAGATTATCAAACATATGATTATATTGTTGCAATGGAAACTAGAAATATTGATGGAATTTTGAATATTATAAAAAAAGATTATTATCATAAAATATATAGACTTTTAGATTTTTCCTTAAATCCTAGGGATATTCGTGATCCTTGGTATACAGGAAATTTTGAAGATACTTATCAAGATATTAAAGAAGGATTAGAATATTTTTTAAAATATTTAGGATATTAAATATGAAACAAGATATTTATAAAATTGATAACAGTGTAGATAGATTATTAAAAGGAAAAAATACATTATTTTTAGATGCTAAAGAATTTAAAATTATCACAAGTAAATTAAAGAAAAAAGATTATAAGATTTATTATCCTTATAAAACATCAGAAAAAGTAATCCTTTATAAACAAGAATTACCTAGCGTATCTTTACTTAAAATAAAGTGTTATCAAAAACTTAAACATAATGAAATATTAGGAAGTATTTTAAATTTAATATCATCTAGTTATATTGGTGATATTATTATAGATGATGATAATTATTACTTTTATATTTTTAGCGAATTAAAAGAATTTATAAAAAATAACTTATCTATGATTGGAAAAAATAAAGTAACTATAGAAGAAGTTGAATTAAAAAATTTAGAAAATTATGAACGAAAATTTGAAGAATTTGAAATTATTGTATCTAGTCTTAGAATTGATCATGTTTTATCTAAAATCATAAAAACAAATAGAGAAAAAGTAACAGATAAAATAAAAAATAAAGAAGTACTCGTAAACTTTGAAATACTAAATAAAAGCACATATATTTTAAAAGAAAATGATGTATTTAGTATTCGAAGATATGGGAAATACAAATTTATAAAAAAAATAAGTATAACTAAAAAGAATAATTATGTAATTAAATATTTAAAATATATTTAAAAAATTGAAAAGGTGATTTCATGCTAGAAATAAAAAATATAAGTAAAATATATAAAACAGTAGGATTTGAACAAAAGGCACTTGATAATGTTAGTGTTAATTTTAGAGAGCATGAATTTGCTAGTATTTTAGGTCCTTCAGGATCAGGAAAAACAACCTTTTTAAATATATTAGGTGGCTTAGATGAATATACATCTGGGGATTTAATTATTAACGAAGTTAGTACCAAAAAATACAAAGATAGAGATTGGGATTCTTACCGAAATCATAGAGTCGGGTTTATTTTTCAAAGTTATAATTTAATAAGTCATCAAACTATACTTAGAAATGTTGAACTTGCTTTAACGCTTTCTGGTATATCCAAAAGCGAAAGAAAGAAAAAAGCTATACAAGCCTTAAAAGATGTTGGACTTGAAAAACATAAAAATAAAAAGCCAAATCAATTATCTGGTGGTCAGATGCAAAGAGTCGCTATTGCAAGAGCTTTGATTAATGATCCAGAAATAATTCTTGCTGATGAACCAACCGGAGCTCTTGATTCAGATACAAGTGTACAAATTATGGATTTGCTAAAAGAAATATCTAAAGATAAATTAGTTATTATGGTAACTCATAATCCTGAGTTAGCAGAAAAATATTCAAACAGAATAATTAATATAAAAGATGGAAGAATTATTTCAGATTCTAAACCTTATGATGGAAAAGAAAATACAAAGGAAGAAAAAAATCAGATAGAAAATCGAACTAAAAAAACAAAAATGTCTTTTTTGACGGCTCTATCATTATCCTTTAATAACTTAATGACTAAAAAAGGAAGAACCATCCTGGTTGCTATGGCAGGATCTATTGGTATTATCGGTATTGCCCTTATTTTAGCAGTATCAACAGGATTTCAAAATTACGTTGATTCTATTGGAGAAAATACATTAACATCATATCCTCTTACGATTATGCAAGAATCATCTGATATAACAGGTGCTCTTTTATCTATGAGAGAAGAAGACGCTGAAAAAACAAATTCAAATGAAGTAAAAGAAAAACAATATATTACATCTATTCTTTCCAATGTAAGTACAAATGACTTGAGAAGTTTTAAAAAATATTTAGAAAAAAATTATAGTGAAGTTGATGAAGATATATCTAATGTTCAGTATGCTTATAGTGTAGATCCAAATATCTATACTGTAGATGCTACTAAAAAACTAGCAAAAGTAAATCCTTCTAACTTATTTAGTTCTATGATGGGTTCTAATAATATAATGAATTCATATTCCAATATGGCATCTATATATACACAAATGGTTGATAACCGTGAAAATATAAAAAAAGATTATGATGTTCTTGCAGGAAGATGGCCAGAAAAATATGATGAAATGATTATCGTTTTATCAGAACCAAATACTATCTCAGATCTATTAGTGTATTCATTAGGCCTTAAAGATACAGAAGAATTAACAAAGATGGTTACAAGTATTATGAGTGGGGAAACTGTTAACGTTAAAGAAGAACCAATGACATTGACCTATAAAGATTTAATGAATGTTGATTTAAGATTAGTTATGCCATCAGATACTTATAAATATAATTTGAAATATGATGTATATGAAAATATGTCTGAAGATGAATCCTATATGAAAAAGATATATGAAAATGCCACTAAATTAAAAATTGTTGGTGTTGTAAGTAGTAAAGAAGGAGTAACTTCCTCTGCACTTTCTCCTGGTGTTGCTTATACATCAGATTTAATTCGTTATATTATCGATTATGCTAAAGAAACTGATGTAGTTCAAAAACAGCTACAAAATAGCGAAGTTGATGTATTTTCAGGAAAAAGATTTGATACTAAAAAGAATGATTTTGATTTTGAATTTAAAGATTTAGTAAAAGTAGATAATGAAAAATTACAAAGTGCATTTAATATAAAAATTAATCAAAGTGATTTAGAAAAACAAACACAAAATTATATGGCACAAATATCTGATTCTATAACAGCGGATATTACACCAGCTAAAAATTTATTTCATAATAATTTAAATACACTTATGAATGCATTATTGAGTAATATCAAAGGTGAATTTTCAGTCAAAGACATAGATAATTTAGTAAATGAATGCTTAGAAAAAAAAGATTCTGATAATATGCTATCAAACATGGGAACAGAATATGTTCTACCTAAAGAAGTGTATAAAAAAGCGTATAGTGGTTTATTAAAAGGTTTATTACAAGCATATATTGCTGGTTATAATACGTATATGAAATCATTATATCCAGAATTTGTCGTAGATGAAGAAAATCCAAAGGCAATCATTGTAAATGAAATAAAAGATACAATTATAAAAACATATATGAATAACGCTGAAATTATGGGAGTAAATGATGCGATGTCTAAAACTATGACAGAGGCATTAATGAAAAAAAATATTTTAACAAAAGTAGGAGAGTTGACAACTAATATTAGTAAAAGTTTTGCTACTTCATTTCATATTGATCAAGACAAAATAGCATCAGCTTTTACATTAAACTTTGGAGAAAATGAACTTCAAAGAGTGGTTAGTGCTATGATGAATCAAACAGAGTCAACCCAAAAGACAAACTTAGTTTTACTTGGTTACCAAGATACAGAAGAACCAACATACATATTTTTTTATTTTAATAGCTTTGAAGGAAAAGAGCATTTCTTATCATTTATAGATAATTATAATAAAAAAGTAGGTGAAGAAAAGGAAATAAACTATTCTGATACAACTGGAATTATTATGAACTCAGTGAAAACAATTGTTAATGCGGTAAGTTATGTACTTATTGCGTTTGTATCCATTTCACTTGTTGTATCAAGCATTATGATCGGTGTAATAACCTATATTTCAGTTTATGAAAGAACAAAAGAAATCGGTATTTTAAGAGCAATTGGTGCTTCTAAAGGAAATATTTCCTCAATATTTAATGCTGAAACATTTATTATTGGATTACTTTCTGGTATGTTTGGTATAGGAATTTCTTATTCTTTAATACCAATCATTAATAAAGTATTACATCATTTTACGGGAAGCATTCCATTATCTGCATCACTTAATATACACCACGCGTTCATATTAGTTTTATTAAGTATTATTTTAACATTAATTGGAGGATTAATCCCTGCAAAAGCGGCATCGAAAAAAGATCCTGTAGAAGCTTTAAGAAGTGAATAATCAGCAAATAAAGATTGCTGATTTTTT
>CACZQZ010000051.1 GCA_902783405.1 uncultured Erysipelotrichaceae bacterium | reverse complement strand
GCAACGATAGTTAGAATGCTTGAAATCATATACTATACCTCAAAAAATATTCTAAGTAGAAATGTATGGTATTCTTTTAAAAGAATAATAGGAATTATATTTGAATTTTTAATTGTAATATTTTTTGTGAGATTAATTAATTTACCACAGGTAGATAGTTATGGAAAATGGATGATACAGGCTATCATTGTTACTTTTATTTCATCTGTTGTAGTTGTTTTGTTTAATAGACTTGTATATAAAGATAGTATAAAAAACGTTATAAAAATAATAAAAAGAAAAAATGCATAAAAATAGTTTTTTTCAAAGTATAGATGATGCATAACTTTAAGTATTGAAATAATTTAAAGAATATAGTTTGTATATCTATTTTTAGAACTATATGAATAAATTTATTGAAGGGAAGTATAGAAAATGAATAAAATAAAGCGTAACAAAGATATCATTATTTTATCTATATTAAGTTTTTTATCTGTAACACTGGTTTGCTTGTTTCATTTTGGTGGGGATGACATATTATTTCATTTAGATAATATTAAAAATATAGTTGATAATTTTCACCTTGTTATTAAAGGGAAATATTTTATTATGCCTAATATAGGAAATGATTTGGGATATGGTTTATATATTTTTTATCCCATATTACCTCATTTGATTTATGGAATTATTGCTAAATTGTTAGGATATATTGGAATAAGTGTTCAAGCTTCTATAATTTTAACAAATGGTATTGTAAGTTCTATTTCAACAATTTGTTTTTATCATCTATCCAACAAATTATTTAAAAATAAAAAAAGAGCTTTTTATGCTTCATTATTTTTTGTTTTCTTTCCATATCGCATATCCAATTACTTATTTAGAGAAGCTATTAATGAATCATTTTGTTTAATTTTTATCCCACTTATTCTTACTTCATTTATTTATTTGGAAGAAAAAAATAAAAAACTATTTTATATCTTCTTTTGCATAGGATATATAGGTTTATTCTTAAGCCATTTAGTTATAAGCATGTATTTTACGATTATTTTATTTATTTATTTACTATTTAACCATAAAAAATATTTAAAAAAAGGTATGATTATAGATTATATTTTAGCAACTTTATTTGTTATTATTATGGTTTTGCCAAATATTATTATGATATTTGAACATAGTAAGTTAAATTATATTGTTTTTATTAATAATATTATGACTAACTTGAATCTATTAAAGCAAAATAGTTTACATATTAAAGATTTTTTTTCATTTTATATTCATGGCGTATTAATGTATTTTCCACTAATTTATATATTTACTTTTTTAATAACTTTTTATTATGATTTTAAAAATAAGGAAATAAAGAATAATTTATGTTATCTTATTCCAATAATTCTTTTAATTATTTATTTAACTTACCTTCCTTGGGAGTATATGCCTAAGTTATTTCAAATGATTCAGTTTCCATGGCGATTAGAACTTTTGTTATGTGTGTTTTTCTCTTTATATACATCACATTTTGTGGTGTACTTTGATAAAACGGTTTTTAAATGCATTTTTATAGTTATGATTGGTTTATCTATGATTGTTAATTATCAATATTTATTAACTAAGAATCCTGATTATTCTTCTTATAAAATACAATATAAATATGGTGAAGGTTATGTTCATGAGTATTATCCAGCAGAATATGCTTTTTATAACATATATTATGAAGATAAAAAAGATATTGATGTAATGTTAGGTAGTGCAAAAATTAAGATAAAATCAAAGTATCCTAATTTAGTTTTTGAAGCATCGGATGTTAAAGGACAAGTAATGATAGAACTTCCTAGAATATATTATAAAGGTTATGATTTTGAAATTGATGGCGATAAGGTTACCTATGGAAGAGGAGAAACAGGTCTTATAAAAGCTTATATTTTAAAAAATGGGACTTATACTTTAACTTATAATGGTACTCCTGCTTATCAAATATTGAGGCTTATCAGGTTTTTGTTTATTCTAACATTTGTATATTTTTTAGTTTTAAAAAAATTAGGTATATGGAAGGGAAAAGTAAATGAAAATAATTGAATTATATAAAAAATATAAAGAGGTTATTCATTATTTAATTAGTGGAGGACTTACAACAGTATTTAATATAGTATGTTACTTTGTTTTAACTAAAATATTTGGTATTGATTATATGATAAGTACTGTAATAGATTGGATATTAACAGTATTATTAGCTTATATTTTAAATAAAGTATTTGTATTTTATTCAAAATCAAATGGAAAAGAATTAATTAAAGAAATCTATGAATTTTTTAAATATAGAATATTTACTTTAGTTATTGAATTAGGATTAATGTACCTATTTGTAGATATATTATTTATTAATGATATGATTTCTAAAATAATAGTACAGATAGTAGTTATTATTTTAAACTATGTTTTTAGCAAATTATTCATCTTTAAAAACTAATCACTTGTTATTCTATTTCAAAAATGATAAAATTAAAGTAAGAGATAAGATGGAGGAATAAGATGGGAAATAATAAAATAAAATGGATAATATTAATTATAATTATTGGTTTACTAATTTTTTTAGGCTTTCGTTTTTTTAGAAAAGAGCAACCAGTAGAGGATAATTTTACAGAAATATCCTTAGAAAAATATACGGAATTATTAAATTCTTCAGATAAAACTATAATTTACATATCATCTAAAAATGATTTTTCAAAAGAGTATGAGGAAAATGTTAAAACAGTTTTAAGGCAAAAAAAGCAAAAAATATATTATTTGGATTTATCTAAGTTAAAGGGTGAAGATATTGTTACTTTTATGAATGCAAATGAACTAACTAAAGATAGTTATGTTGAACCAATGATTCTAGTTATAAAAGACAGTCAAATAAAAGATAAAATCCTTGGAGTTGTACCTAAAGCAGAAATTATGAATTTTTTAGATAAATATGTAGACTAGGAGAAAACGTATGAATATAGACATTATAAAAGAATTATCAAAAGAATTAGATATAAAAGAAAAACAAATTATAAATACATTAAAATTATTAGAAGAAGGGAATACTATTCCCTTTATTTCGCGTTATCGTAAAGAAGCAACAGGAAATTTAGATGAAGAGCAAATAAGAAAAATAAAAGAAAAATATGATTATGAACAAAATTTACTTTCAAGAAAAGAAGACGTAATAAGATTAATAGATGAAAAAGGATTACTTACAGAAGAATTAAAACAAGAAATACTTAAAGCAACAAAATTAGTTGAAGTAGAAGATTTATATAGACCATATAAAGAAAAGAAAAAAACAAAAGCTACAGAAGCTATTAAAAATGGATTGGAGCCTTTAGCTAAAATGATTATGTCTTTTCCTGTACAAGGGTCATTGGAACAGTTAACAAAAAAGTTTATAAATGAAAATGTAAAAAATGTTAGTGATGCTTTACAAGGAGCTTCTTATATCATCGCGGAATATATAAGTGATAATGCCTATTACCGAAAATGGATTAGAAAATATATCTATCATAATGGGTTAATTACAAGTAAAATGAAAAAAGATGCTAAAGATGAAAAAAAAGTTTACGAAATCTATTATGATTATAAAGAACCAATTAAGTATAGTAAACCTCATAGGATATTAGCAATCAATAGAGGAGAAAAAGAAAAAGTATTAAACGTTTCTTTAGATGTTTCTAAAGATGAAATAATAAATTATTTAGAAAGCAGAATAATCAAAAATAAAGATTCATTCGTATGTGATTTAGTAAAAGGTGCTATAGTAGATAGTTATAAAAGACTTATCTATCCTTCTATTGAAAGAGAAATAAGGGCTGAACTTACAGAAAAAGGTGAAGATGCAGCAATCGATAATTTTGGCAGCAATCTGGAAAAATTACTTTTACAGCCACCTATAAAAGAAAAGGTAGTTTTAGGTTTTGATCCAGCATTTAGAACAGGTTGTAAACTAGCGGTTATTGATTCAACTGGTAAAAAACTAGCTATAGAAGTTATCTATCCTCATGAGCCTAAAAACGATTATGAAGGTTCAAAGAAAAAAATACTAGATTTAATTGATAAATATCATGTTGATATTATTGCTATTGGTAATGGAACAGCTTCTCGTGAAAGTGAAAAATTTGTTGCTAATGTACTTAAAGAGGCAAATAAAAAAGTAGAATATATTATTGTAAATGAGGCAGGAGCAAGTGTGTACTCTGCATCTCCTCTAGCAATAGAAGAGTTCCCTGATTTAACGGTTGAAAAAAGAAGTGCAATTAGTATTGGTAGAAGACTAGAAGATCCTTTAGCAGAACTTGTTAAAATAGAGCCAGAAAGTATTGGCGTTGGGCTTTATCAGCATGATGTACCAGATAAAAAATTAAAAGAATCTTTAGATTTTGTAGTAGAAAAAGCAGTAAACAGTGTTGGTGTAAACATTAATACAGCATCTTTCTCATTACTTAAATATGTATCTGGTTTAACAAAGAAAAATATTGATAAAATTCTAAACTATCGTGATAATAATGGAAAAATTAAATCTAGAGAAGAAATAAAGAAGAAAAAGTTATTATCTGATAAAGTTTATGAACAATCTATTGGTTTTTTAAGAATTAATGATGGAGAAAATCCTTTAGATGCGACAGCTATCCATCCAGAAAGTTATGATAAAGCTTTAAAATTACTTGAAATTTTAGGATTATCTTTAAAAGATATTGGTACAGAAAAAATGATAGAAGTATTAAATTCACTAGATTTAAATAATTATAAAGATAAACTAGAAATTGATATTTATACATTAGAGGATATCGTAAAATCTCTTAAAAAGCCAAATCGAGATCCAAGAGATGATATGCCTAAGCCTATTTTAAAAAGTGATGTTTTAGAAATAGATGATTTAAAAATAGGAATGCATTTAGAAGGAACCGTAAGAAATGTTGTTGATTTTGGCGCATTTATTGATATCGGGCTTCATGAATGTGGACTTGCTCATATCTCTAAATTAACCAATAAATACATAAAACATCCTAGTGAAGTATTAAGTGTTGGAGATATTGTAGATTGCTATGTAGATGATATTAATAAAGAAAAAGAAAAAGTTTCTTTAACATTAATTAAAAATAATTAGTAAGGAGTGTTTTTATGATTTGTCCAAAATGTGGAACAAAAATGCAAGATGGTTCTAAAATGTGCATAAGATGTGGTAGTATTGTGTATGCAAATGGTATGGTTTTAAATGATTTTCAATCAAATCAAAATAATCAAGTAAATAATCAACAAAGTCAAAATAGTCAAATGAATATAAAGCAAAACAATCTAAAACAAAATTCCAATTCAAAAAAAACGTTGAGCCCATTTTTAATTGTGATTATCGTGATTGTTGTATTAGTTGGTGGATTTTTTGCTCTTTCACCAATTATTTCTACATTTATTATTTCAAATCAAATTAATCAAGCAGAAGAAAATGCTGTCAAAGATATTGTATATGGTGTTTTTGATGCTGTTAAATTACAGTATACAGAACAATTATATAGTCAAAATACGGATGTTCAGTATGAAGGGGATGTTACAAGTTTAAATTTGTCTGGAACAAAACCTGATTCTGGACGTTGGTCAATTGATAAAATGACTGGAGAAGTTACAATTAAAGATGTAGTTTATGAAACTTATAATTATATTTGTAATGGAACAAAAAATGATTTGATCTGTAAGAAAAAATAAAATGTATAATTAGAATAATTAGGGGATGATTTTTATGATTTGTCCAAAATGTGGAGTACAAATGTTGGATGATTCTAAAATGTGTATAAGATGTGGTACTATTATCTATGATGATAGAATGCATTTAGATGGAAGTAAAAATAATAGTATTAATCAAACTATTGAAACAAATCCAAATATTGGGGAATCAACTTTTATTGGTAATAACATTTATCAGGATATTCATGATGATAAATCATCTAAATTTCGAAAGGTTTTGAACATCTATTTAAGCTTTTTTCTTGCTTTTTGGTGTGTGGTTGCAATCATAAAATCTATAAGATTAAATATGTCTATTGTTGATGTTTTGATTTATGGTACTGTTATTATTCTACATATAATGGCCAAAAAATCCGTTGAAAGAAAGACAAAACCATCAGGATTTATTAGTGTTTTTTTAGCAACATTTATGATTATTATTACATTCAAATTTTCTATAGTAAATATTATTTTTTGTATATTAGGAATTTTTTGGATTTTTTGTGCAGTTAATTATTTAATAAAAATAGACAAACGAAGAAATAAAACAATACTTATTTTATCTATTATAGCAACTATTTTAT
>CACZQZ010000050.1 GCA_902783405.1 uncultured Erysipelotrichaceae bacterium | reverse complement strand
ATTTTAATATAATTTTATTGGTAAACAAAATACTTTACTAATAGAAAGAAGGAAGAATTATGAATTTAAAAGGAACAAAGACAGAAGAAAATTTAATGACAGCTTTTGCAGGAGAAAGTCAGGCTAGAAATAAATATACATATTATGCTAGTAAAGCTAAAAAAGAAGGTTATGAACAAATTGCAGCTATTTTTACTGAAACAGCTGATAATGAAAAAGAACACGCTAAAATGTGGTTTAAATTGTTGCACGATGGAAGCGTTCCAAGTACAGTAGAAAATTTATTAGATGCAGCATCTGGTGAAAATGGTGAATGGACGAGCATGTATAAAGAATTTTCTGAAACTGCTAAAGAAGAAGGATTTGATCATATTGCATTTTTATTCGAAGAAGTAGGAAAAATTGAAAAACGCCATGAGGAAAGATACAGAGCTTTGCTTAAAGGTATTCAAGAAGAAACAACGTTTAAAAAAGAAGAACCAAAAATGTGGATTTGTAGAAATTGTGGACATGTTCATTTTGGAGAAGAAGCTCCAAAAGTTTGCCCTGTATGTGCTCATCCACAGGCTTATTTTGAAATATTAAGTGAAAATTATTAAAATCCATTTTGGATTTTTTTTACTATTCATTTTTCAAAATTTAGAAATATGGACTTTATTTATTTAATCTGATAAAATATCTTTGGAAGGTAAAAATAAATGGGAGGAATATTATGTTTGATGATAGAAAAATATTTATCTTTGGAATGGCTAGAAGTGGTTATGAATGTGCTAAATTACTAAGTAAATATACAAATCAAATTCTAGTAGTCGATGGAAAGGTGCAAGATGAAAACCATACTAAAGAATTGGAAAAATTGAATGTTCAGGTAGTTATTAGTCAAACTCCAGAAGAAATTTTAGATGATTCTTATGATTTTGTCATTAAAAATCCTGGGATTATTAAAACACACCCTTGTGTTTTAAAAGCAAAAAAATTAAATATCCCTGTTATAAATGAAGTAGAAGTGGCATATCACCTACTTCCTAAAGATATAAGTATTATAGGAATTACAGGAAGTAATGGAAAAACAACAACCACTACAATGATTTATGAAGTATTAAAAAAAGCAAATCTTTCTGCTTTTTTGGGAGGAAATATAGGATATCCTGTATGTTCTTTAGTAGAAAAAGTAAAAAGCAATGATATTTTGGTTTTAGAAATATCTGATCATCAGTTAGTTGATGTAAATGACTTTAAAACAAATATCAGTGTTTTAACAAATTTAAGTAAAGTACATATTGATTTTCATGGAGATTATGAAACATATAAAAATAGTAAAAAGAAAATATTTTCTCATCATACCAAAGAAGATTTGGCTCTTATAAATCTAGAAAATAAAGATTCTTTAAAACTAACAGAAGATATTCAAAGTACAAAAGAATATTTTTCATCTAAACAAAAAGCGGATGCATACATCCGAGATAATTTTATTGTTTATAAAGGAGAAAATATTATATCTTTAGATGATATTAAGATAAAAGGAATGCATAATTATGAAAATATCATGTGCATGATTATGGTTGTCAAGAAATTTAGTGTATCCAATGAGATTATAAAAGATTATCTAAAGGAATTTAAAGGAGTAGAACATAGAATTGAATATGTAAGGGAAAAAGATGGTGTTACTTTTTATAATGATAGTAAAGCCACTAATACCGATTCAACTATCATTGCTTTGGATTCCTTCATGAAACCTACTATTTTAATTTTAGGTGGATTAGATAGGGGACACTCTTTTGTACCTCTTACAGATCATTTAAGTCATGTAAAAAAAATTATATGTTATGGAGAAACAAAATTAAGAATTAAAGAATATGCTGATAGCATTAACATTCCATGTTTAGTGGTAGATACACTTAAAGAAGCTACTATAGAAGCTTATGAAGATGCTTCAAGAGGAGATGTGGTTTTATTTTCTCCTGCTTGTGCATCTTGGGATCAATATGACAATTTTGAAATTCGTGGTAAAGAATTTAAAGATACAGTAAATAATTTATAAAGGAGAGATAGACATGTTTAAAATTAAAGATATTAAAGCAAGAGAAATATTAGATTCTAGAGGAAATCCTACAGTAGAAGTAGACGTTACACTAGAAAATGGTGTGATGGGAAGAGCCGCTGTTCCATCTGGTGCGTCTACTGGAGAAAGAGAAGCCTTAGAACTTCGTGATGGAGATGCCCGTTATATGGGAAAAGGAGTTCTAAAAGCAGTTGCTAATGTTAATGGGCCTTTACGTGATGCTATCATTGGCATGGATGCAGAAAATCAAAAGACCCTAGATTATGCTATGATAAACTTAGATGGAACTGAGACAAAATCAAGATTTGGAGCTAACGCTATTTTAGGAATATCGATGGCTGCTTTAAAAGCAGTAGCTAAATCTAAAAATTTACCACTATATCGTTATATAGGAAGTGGAACTATTCTTCCAAAACCTATGATGAATATCTTAAATGGTGGAGCTCATGCAGATAATAAATTAGACTTTCAAGAATTTATGATTATACCAGAGGCAAATACGATTCATGAAAGAGTTAGAATTGGTTCAGAAGTATTCCATCATTTAAAAAAGGTTTTAAATGAAAAAGGATTTTCTACAGGAGTAGGAGATGAAGGTGGTTTTGCACCAGACTTAAATAGTAATAAAGAGGGCTTTGATTTAATCATTGAAGCTATCAAAAAAGCTGGATATACTCCTGGAGTAGATGTTCATTTAGCAATTGATGTAGCGGCTAGCGAATTTTATAAAGATGGTAGATATGTACTTGCATCAGAAGGAAAAAGTTTAACAACAGATGAATTAATTGAATATTATGAAGAGTTAGTAAATACATATCCTATTATTTCTATTGAAGATCCAGTAGATGAAAATGATTGGGAAGGGTTTACAAAGATAACAGAAAAATTAGGAAATAAAATTCAACTTGTTGGAGACGATTTATTTGTAACCAACAAAAAATGCCTTCAAATGGGTATTGATAAAAAAGCAGGGAATGCTATTTTACTTAAAGTAAACCAAATTGGTACTATTACAGAAACATTAGAAACAATAGAACTTGCAAGAAGTCATGGTTATAAAACAATTATTTCACATAGAAGTGGTGAAACAGAGGATACGACGATTGCTGATTTGGCTGTAGGACTTAATTTAGGTCAAATTAAAACAGGATCGATGTCTAGAACAGATAGAATTTGTAAATATAATCAGTTAATGAGAATAGAAGAAGAGTTAAATAAAAAGTACGATTAACGTACTTTTTTAGTATTTTCTTAATGTTTTTACTAATTTTTTCTCTTGGGTTAAATCAGAAGACATTTGATTATCTTGCATTTGGTATTCTTCAATAATTTCATTTTTTAACTTTTCAAGAGAAATTACCTTATTCATATTAAGACTAACATCTCCGTTCTTTTTTATTTTTTCACATATTATTTTTACTTCTTTTTGAATATTTTCTTTTTCTTTCACATAGTTTTCATATTCAGTTAGAGAATTTTTATATTTCTTTTTTCGGTTAGAGTATATTTTAGACGTTGTAGTAATCCAAGTCAAAGATGAAATTAAAGCACATTCTAAACTAGTCATTATTCCAGAAGGAATTGTTAAAATAAGAGCTGATAGTGAAGTAAGGATTGTTACAATAATCATAGCTGTTTTATCAGCTTCTAAATCCCATTTTTGTTCTTGAATTTCTTCCTCTTTTTGCTTTATTATACAATTTACTTCATCTACTTTGTCATAAGCATTTTGAATTAATAATGCTTTATCAACATTATTTTTATCTACATAATTAAGAATTTTTATATTTCCAAGTTCATCTGTTACTAGTACTTTATTATTTGATAGATATACTAAATTTTTATTCATTTCGCGCCTCCAAATTAATTATCATTATTATATTCTTTTTCTATTTTTTTGTCTAGTTTTTAAAGCCTTAATATGATATAATGAAAAACATGGAGGAGGGGTTTTTTTGAAAATAGTATGCATTGGACAAGTCTCTTATGATGTTATCATTCCAGTAGACGGTTTTCCTATAGAAAACACCAAAAATCATGTCGATGATATTATTGGCTCAGGTGGTGGGACAGCTAGTAATCCTGCCTTTTTACTTGGTAAGTGGGGATGTGATGTATCTTTTATTGGAACGATTGGAAATGATATTTATGGTAAAAAAATATTAAAAGAATTTTTAAGTGCAAATGTAGATACTTCTTTTATTGAAATATTAGAAAAAAATACAAATGTTAGTTATATTTTAGTCAATAAAGAAAATGGATCTAGAACTGTTTTTCGAAATAAAAAACAAAATAAATTATCTCCTTTACAATTAGATTTTAAACCAGATATTATTTTAACAGATGGAAAAGAATACGAACAAACAATGAGATTAATTAAGGATTATCCGGATGCTATTACTGTTTTAGATGCAGGAAAAGCATCTGATGAAATTATGGATTTATGTTTTAAAGTAGATTATGTAGTTACATCTAAAGAATTTGCTGAAGAAGTGACAGGACTTAAATTTATAAAAAATGACCACCTTTCAATGGCTAATATTTATAATTTATTATATAACAAATTTAAGAAAAATTTAGTGATTACTCTAGAAGAAGAAGGATGCCTTTACAAAAAAGGTTCATCATTAAAAAGAATGCCTACCATAAAAGTTCACTCAGTAGATTCTACAGGTGCAGGAGATTTTTTTCATGCTGGATTTGTATATGGTCTTGCTAAAGGATATTCTTACGAACAATGTTTAAAAATTGCCAATGTAACCGCATCTTTATCTTTAAGAAATATTGGCAGTAGAAATTCCGTACCTTCAAAAGAGGAAGTAAAGGAGATTGTTCATGAATTTGAATAATTTATTTATTGATACACTTCCAACACTTGATTTACATGGATATGATAGGGAAACAGCTAGAGTAGCAATCGATGATTTTATAAAAGATTCTTATAAAATGGGAAACGTCTATGTTACTATAATTCATGGTATTGGTAGTGGTATTTTAAAAGAAACAGTAAGAGAAACTTTATCAAAAAATAAGCTCGTTAAAAATTATCTATTATCTTTTGAAAATCCAGGATGCACGATTGTAGAAGTAAGGAGCGATTTATGAGAAAATATTATTATTATCAAATGGATTTAGTGATTATGAATATTCTTTGTTT
>CACZQZ010000049.1 GCA_902783405.1 uncultured Erysipelotrichaceae bacterium | reverse complement strand
GTAAAAAAAGAAAACTTTATAAGTTTTCAAATGATTAATTTAAATTTTTACAAAACTTCTTGTTTCTCCAGTTACAGGTATTTTGGCAACTTCATTAATGATTGGAATATCAAAATACATATAAGTAACAACTTTATAATAAACTTTATTGCTTCCATCTTGTACTTGATACACACAATATTTATAACCAATATCTCTATTTAAAGTTGTTACTTTGCTGGCATTTGGCGTAAATTTTCCTTTTTCTCTTTCACAAGTATTTTGCACTGTTGTAACAACATATCCAACATTTTTTAAATACTTATCTATAGCAGATTTTGTTTTAGCATTATAACCACGATCTTTTTCAATCAAGTTAATAATTCTATTATTAACTTTAAAAGCTTTACTATAATTAACCGATGTTGCGAGCAGTGCTAGAAAGAGAATGATAAAAGTTAAAATAATATTGATAATCAATGCTCCACCAGTAGCTTCTCTCATCCTCTCACCGTCCTAGGAAAAATATAAATATTATCTGTTGTAGTATAAACAGGTATCCTTAATAATTGATGAATAATTGGCATATCAAAATAAATATAGGTAAGTACACCAATTTGAAATGTTCTTCCAGCATCACCTGCTTTAAAACGCAAAGTCCCATTATATGTTTCACCTTCAGTTACATCTCCATCGTTGGCTAAATATAAACATACTTCATAATTCGTAATACCAGTATCTAAAATTTTTCCATACTTACCGTTACAGCTTCTTCTTGTTGTAGATGAATGGTATCCACTACTAGATAAAATATTTTGTATATCTTTTTTTGTTGAAGCATTAATTCCACCACGTTTTTCAATCGCAGATACAATTTGACTGTTTACCTTATAAGCTTTCATATAATTCATAATAGAAACAAGAACAAAAATCAGAATTACTAAAAAAGTTGCAAAAAAGTTAAATAGAAATGTAAATCCTACACTTTCTCTCATTTTATACTCCGATCATTTGCATCATAGAAAGTAATAGTAACATTAAAATACCAGCACCTGTAGCAATAAGCATTGTCATCGTCTGATTTTCCATACTTTCTAATCTTTCTTTATATTTTTGTTCTCTAGCCTTATTTTGTAAACTTGAAACTGTTCTAGAAAAAAGTAATAATTGTTCTTGCTTATTTTCTTGTGATCCAAGACCTAAACGATATAAAAGTCTCATCATTCGCATAGAATCACGAACTGGATATTCTTTAGCAAAATCCATATATGGATCTACAGATGAATCCCCTTCTTCAATACGATTAATCATTCTCTCAAGTCCATCTCTAAAAATTGAAGGAGCTGTCGAAATTGATCTACGAAGTGCAACTGGAACAGTATAATGTTGCACTAGTATTTCCAAACTTTTCAAATAATAAGGCAATAATTGATTAATTTTATTCAAGTTTCTCTTATAATAGTTTTTGATTTTATTATATGGAGATTTAAACATTAAGAAAGCTACAATAACAGGAAATGCATAATATAATGTTTTTCCATTCATTACCACAATAAGTAAAAAAGTAATGGCACCAGAAAGAAGTGCTGTCCATACTCTTCTATTAAATAATTCAGTAGTATCAATATCATCACCATAACGAAGTTTAAGTAAGAAATCATAATCATCTTCTTTTAAAAATGCAAAGAATGGTTGCATATCTCTAAAGAATTTTTTATTATCAATTTGTTTATTATACCATAGAATAAAGAATACTACGGCTAAAAGTAAAATTAAGACTAATCCATTTCCCATTATTCAGCCCCCACATTCTCATTGTAATATTTCTCACCTTTTAGTAAGAAAAAAGTATTAACAAATATAATTCCATGTAAAATAATTTTGATTTCTACCCTATCTAACATAGTAATATAAGATTCTACCCCTAATAAAAATTGAACTAACATAACCATTAAATAAAGAATAACACCAAATTTCAAGAATTTTTTATGGAAGTTAGCACGATCTATTCTATCTCTATACACATTTTCAACAAGCATATCGATATCAAGAGACATGTTTTCAAGAGCTTCACCAGCATCTCTAGAACCTTCATTTGTTATTTGTAAGAAAATTTGATGCATGTTTCGAACAATATAAAAGTCATATTTACTGTTCATATAAGCCATAGATTCTTCAATAGTACCATTAGCATATGCCATATCAATCATAACTTTTACATCTGTTTTAACAGGATCTTCCAAAACTCCTGAATCATACACACCTTCAATAGCTTTTACAAATGATTGTGTTGTTTGAAATTCCATAATTGTATTAGTCGTATAAACTTGTATTTGTTCAAAAATAAATTCACTATATAATCTTTTGCATCTTAAATATGTTAAATATGGAACAATTAAAATAGCAATAAAACCATACATTATTGAAATTAAAATATTATAGAAATAGAAATATGTAACAATAAATGCAGCAACAAAAAATATTGATATCTGCAAAGTATATTGTTTTTTGGTATATTCTTGTCCTAAATCTTTTACCTTTTGTCTTACTTGTTTAAACGAATAAGGTGCATATCTTTCATATACAGCCGTTGTATTTTTAGCCATATATTTATATACATTTTCACCATTACTATTTCGGTAGGATAAAATAAAGATAAGAATAATCATAATAGCTATAAATATTATAAAATAAAACACGTGTTAACCTCCTTTGTTATTCTGTATTGGTATTTGTGACAACTGGTTCACTTGGAATATCTACAGTATTCACTACATTAGTAGGAACTGGCTCACTAGGAATTTCAACTGGCGATACAACATTGATATTATCACTTGTAGCATTTTGAGTCACATTTGGTACTGGTTCTGTAACTACTGCTTCGTTTGGTATATTTTGAGGATTTTCTTTTGGTGTATCCACGACAGGTTGAACTACATTTGTATTTTCATTTGATGTTTTTTCACTAGCAACTGTTACTGAATTACTTTGCTGTGTAGTACTAGATTCTTGAACATTCGATGTACTATCTTCTTCTGATTCTCTTGTTTCATTTAAGTGAGATAAATTCGTAGGCAAAATAACTCCTTGCGCATCTAAATAATCAATTAAATATTTCGATGGACTTTTACGATAAACATGTCCTGTAGTTGTTTTTTTGTAAATAGTATTATATTTTGCTTCATTATCTTCAGTTACATAAAATTCGGTCACTTCAGCAATTTCACGTACGAATCTTTTGCTTACTTTATCTTGGTATCCTCTAATATACACACCAATTTGAATGTATCTATAAATCGATTTTAAGAATTGTTCAATATCCTGGTTTGTTTCTAACAGACTATACATACGGTTTGGTATAGATGCTGCTTTATCCGCATGAATAGTAGATAAAATGTAGTGCCCAGATGAAATTGAGTTACGAACTGCTAAAACAGCTTCTGCACTTCTGACTTCGGAAAGTAAAATCCATTTTGGATTCTGTCGCATACAAGTTACTAAAACATCAGAATATGAAGCAATATTATTCGTTTTCATCGTAACAATATCACGATGTGGGAAGATACGATCTAAGTGTAACTCTAGCGTATCTTCAATCGTAATTAATTTTTCATCCTCTTTTGTATGTGCAGCTAAGTATTTTACAAATTCAGTCTTACCACTACCAGTTTCACCACATACAATGATATTACAATGTCCTAAAACACACTGTATTAATAAATCATGGATTTCTAATTCTACATATTTTTCATCCAATAATTTCTGTTTTTCTAGTCTGATTTTTGCAGGTGTTTTTCTGATAACACAGGCAATACCATTTCTAGCAATAGAGTCATGAACAAAGTTTAAACGAAGTTCTGCCCCTTCAGCATCTAGAAATGGTTGCGCCATGTTGAAAGATTTTCCCATAACATTAGAACACTGAAATGCCAATTTTTCCATAAATGCATTATTTACATCTGGATTATCAACTCTAAACAAACCTTTGGATAATGTTTTTAGCCACAATTGACCACCATTACTATAGGATATATCAGTAATATCATCATCTTCTAGATATTGACGTAATGGCCCAAAATCAATTTGGGTAAACATCCCCTCATTCATGACTACTGTCCACCTTTAGTTGTTGAATTTGTAGTATTTGTATTGTCTTTTGTAGTTGTTTCTGCTTCTTCTTTAGCTTCTTGGGCTTCCATTTCAGCATCTACTTCACTGTTTGGTACTGTTTTTGACTCAATAAATGAACTTAATGTTTCTGAACTTACAGCATTTTCATTTCCGGAAACTTCAATTTCTACTCCTTTTGGTACTGGGAATAACTCAATACTATTTCCAGTTAAATAGCTTGCTTTCTTAAGTAGTAACCATACATCATATTTTAGTCCAAAGATTAAAAATGCTGGTTGTCTATCTGTTTCTGTATTTTCAAATACAGAATTTCCTGAAGAATCTTTTACTGCAAGTACTTTTACATTTTTAAGTAATTTTCCAACCATGATGGTTTTTTGATCGTTTTCAGCTTTCATATATATATCAATATAAGATTCTGGCATAATAGAATTTCCATAAGTCGACTCTAAATTTACCGGAAAACTATATGGTATTTCATCTTTTCCAAGGTTAAGTAGTGCTGCATCTGGAAGATCTGCTTCATTAATAACAGAACTACTATAAAACATACTTCCTTCTGGAATTAAAGTATTATAGTTAGAATATTTTCCAACGATTTCTCCTTCGTTTCTAATAACATCTCCTCTTAACATGATGCTTGCAACATCAACGTGTTCTATCATATCTGATGTTATTTTTGTTCTAGGTTGTATTGTCTGTGATGCAACTGGTACTGATACTGGAGAAGTTGCCCTATTTACTTGTATCATATATCCTACAAATAAGATAACAGCAACTAAAACTACTCCAAGTACAGTAACGGTATTTTTGTCTTTTAAAAATCTTTTTACTTGTAACATTTTTTTCTCAATCCCTTTCTAATTCTTTGTTTCTAATACCGCATCGATTGTATTTACGATATTGTAATCTTGTGCTTGTCCACCAATTCCTGTAGATAATTTTGTTTTTACTCTTAAACTTACTTTAGGTGGAATTTCATTTATATCCATAATTTCTATTTTGTAAGTATTTGCAACTACTGCATTTTGAGCAAACCTTCTTACAAAATTTTCTACGAATTTTTCTTGATTTATTCGAAGTACACCATGCTGTGCCATAAAGGATTCATCTACAGCATCATGCATAGCTGCTTCTGTTGTTTCTTTGATAAGTGCATAATTATGTTCTTCTGTATTTGTGATGCTTTGGAAGAAGAAAATAAATGTTATTCCCAATGCTCCAAGCATAATGATAAATACACCCCACATGGATTCTTTCATTTATTTCCCCTCCTTATTTTGTTTTACTAATCTATTTAAGTTTTGAAAGTTTTGATTAGCCATTGTTCCGCTCACCGAAACAGTTTTTCCTAAAAATGTACTTTTACATAATCCTGTATTATCATCACAGTTTAATGTGAAATCACTATAATCGTTATTTTTATTATAATTTCTAACGGCACTCGTTACACTTGGTGTTAAATCAATCGTATACAAAGGTTTATTATTATTATAAATATTTGATTTACTAGTGATATATTTTGTTGTTAACGTTGTTTCATTGTTTTGAACTGTCGATGTCCAGTTACTACCAGGTAATCTATTTTGAGTATCAGATGAACTAGCTACTAATGATGATTCAACAAAAGGATTTGTTAAATCAATCGTATGATATAAATAATTTTCTGAAGCATTTACAGGAGGAGTTCCTCCGCCAGGTCCACCAGGAATGTCAGAACCATTACTACATGATGTATTTTTAGCAAGTTTGCAAGCAGAATTATAATCTTTTGCTTTTCCTTCTTCTAGTAATCTAGTAGCAATACTTGTAATATACGTATATGCTAAATCTGAACGTGCAGGACATACGCATGCATTATAACAAGTAGCACATGTACACCAAGTTTCTTTTGTTTCTCCAGGTGGAATATCTTCTCCTGCATGTTTTTTTGCATTTTCCGGACACTTTTCAGTTGGTGTGTTTGATGGTTTACTACAAGATCCACCAGCCTTTTCAAAGATACCAATACAATGTTGATATGCTTTTATCCATGCATCAAGTGTATTCGCACTTTTATTATCTTTATAATAACTAGACATACAAGCACGTTCACCTGTATTTGTTAAACTAATATCATCGTACATATTATAAGTTACACTCGTGTTTGGATTTGTACAACTACATGCATTTTCCATTGTGTTAACATTTAAAATTCCCCTTTTTAAATCACTTTCAGCTTTTGATTTATCATAATTTGGATTATAAACATCATCGTATTCTTTTTTTAGATATCCATTTTCACAATAAGTATCATATGCTTGTGCACCAGTTGGTCCTAAACAACAAACATTAATTACAGCATTAGGATTTTTTCTGGATTTACAAGTCTCACAACTAGGAGTAGTTGTTGGGCTTTCAACTCTATATTTACATGTATAATTACCAAGGGTAATATCACCATGAGTGGTTTTTCCACCTTGTACTAACAAATGATTATCATAACCAAGTGTATTTAGAATTATATTCATTTTATTATTGTTTGTTTGAGATTCTGCGCCAGAATCATTTTTAGCTTTATTTAATGATTTTTCACTAATTGCTAATTGAGCAATTTTAAAATCATTATGATATTTCTGTAATCCACCACTAATTTGACTCCTTATTTGATATCTATTTGTTTTTCTGTTATAAACGGAATATGTTTTATTAGCATCTGATAAACTACCTGTTGCTTTATATACTAAATCACTTTCCAATTTACTATCTGAATTAGTTGTGATACCAGTTTGTGTAGTAGAAACATTTGACATTGTAATTGGGAATTTTCTATTTCCACCATATTCTGCATCTGTATATGTCAATTTGAATTCAGCTGTTCCATGCCCAACGCCAGATTGATCTTGAATTTTTTTCAATGCCTCATTACATTGATTAATATAAACTTGATCTGGTTTTCCATTAATATCAACAACACATTTTTTTCTTACCTCAACTGATAATTTATGAGTATTCAAATCTGGCCATACTGCTGTACCATTAGCCTTACCATTAGATGTAGGATTTAAATGAATTGAATCTGTTAAAGAAATAGGATAAGTTACTGTTGCGATATCCCTACAATAAACACCACAATACTTTCTTCCCATCTGATTAATAGTAGGAAATGTATCTCCTATTAAATATCCACTTTCATGAATTTCTTTTGATCGTCTATCAGTATCAGCAATACTTGGTTGATTTTCGCAAGCACTAGAATCTTCAACAAATTTTTGTTCAATCACTTGTGTTCTTTTTTGATTACATACAGGAGTTTGATTTGTTACGGTTGGATTTGTTTCACTATAACAAGTATAGCAAGTGCCTCCCCAACCAATCCAGTCAAATTGTACACCTACACCATAATTTCCAGCAAAATTACCTGCGTTTCTTAAACATTTGTAATCTTTACAGCTTGGTTCCTCTTTGTAACTCCATGTTTCACATTTTTTATCTCCATTTTTTTTCTTTACATAATGTCCCTTTGTGCATCCACCTTGACCATTTCGATTTTTTGCATTGTCACATTTCCATTGGGCACAAGGACCTTTTACTTTTTTGACAGGAGGTAAAGCCATTGGAAACTCCCAATGAATATCAGGATTAAATAATCCAACACCACTATTTTTATCAATATATCCACCATCATAAGTAAGCATTTTTGTCAAATCATAAACTTCTCCAACTTTGTTTCCAGCAATCAATGTAGCCAATTCAGTTGCAGTTCCTAAATAATCATACCCATCACCACCACGCATCGTAATCATTGGTTCAATCATCAAGAAAACTTGAGATGTTTCACAAAGAACTTCATTGAAATCGACATTTGCAATTCCTAATCCTTCAATAGTTCTACTTCCAACTTGAATTTTGCCACTCGTAGTAATATATTGCGTTATAAGTCTTTCATTTGCTTTTAACGCTTGTTGTTGATCTGTAATAAGACTTTTTCTAAATGATTCCAATGCGCCAAATGAATATCCTGTTGCAGCTTTTCCAACTTGAGAGCCACCCTGAATATTCGTGTAAGGATTTCCTTGCCAAGAGGCATCTAATTGTGTAATTTTAGTATTGCCTTTTTTTAAATAAGCATTGTCCCTATCCTTATTAGAAGGAGCATGATATTCATATACAACCCAATTTCCGGTACTTGGAACTCCTCTAGCATATAGATACTCATATCTAGTTCCATAAAAATTTCCAGGATTATTGTAGTTCACGGTCATTTTAATGCCTTTTCCAAGTTCACCTATAGGAGTTCGATTGTTGTGTTCATAACCATACTTATATTGTAAATAGGTCTTACTACCAACAATTGTATAAGTTCCATTTTCATTTCTATACATAACAGAAACTCTCATTCCTGCACCTCTAGTTAATGAACAATTTTTACTTTTATCACCAGGTTGACAGGCTTGAGAGCCACCACCAGACGGATTACTAGAAGAGCCTCCGCCACCACTACCACCGCCTTTTTTCGCGCCACTTGACTGTCCAGACCCATCATTGCTACTAGTAGCAGTTACAACTAATACATTCGTAGTCATAAAGGTAAATGTTAATAAAAATACCATTAATAATTTTAATTTTTTCTTCATAAAATCACCTAAAATAAACTTTCTTTCTTTCTCTTGTAAACTTTATAAATTAAGATTATTAATACTAATATTACAATTGTTATAGGTATAGCAATATAATAATATTTCACATAATAATCGAAAACATAATCAAATATCCCTTTTACATCTTTTTTATTTATAACTTCTTCTTTTTTTATCGTATTTTTATCAATATAATTTTGAATAGCTTCTTCATCAACTGTCATTGTAACCCATTTTTGACATACAGGAGCATTCTGATAATCTTTACATATATCTTCTTTATAATAGCTATTATAAATAGGAAGTTTAACATCCATTGTTATCAAATTAACTTTCGGACATTTGCTGTTTCTTATAGCAAAATGATTATTCACGCCACCATAATACCCAGATACAGTAGCAACCCCATTATTAGGTTTATAATCTCTATATTGAAAAGAATTTGATACATAAAGTCCTTCTACTAAATTTGTAAATATAATATTAAATGTTCCTGTTTCTTCTCCAGATTCATTTTGAATTGACTCAATACTATAATTAACATTCGTTGCTAATTTTTTATAACGCACAACTTCTTGATTACTACAATCAGCAAACACATTAAAAGGTAAAAGGAAGAGAAATAAAACCAAATATTTAATTTTTCTCATTTTGTTCACCTTTCTTTAACTCATATATATATTTCTTACTATGAATTTCAAAAATCAATTTAATATTATTTGCTGATGCTACGTTTTCGTTTACTTCTAAATAAGCTGTTTTCTTTAATGTTACCTTTTTAGGAAGAACATTTGCCATATCTACAGTATAAGTTTTCCCATCTTTTTCATAACTGATTTTTCCATATCTTTCTATAAAAGTACCAAGTGAAATACCTGATAAATATGTATTTTCTTCTGTTTCAATTTCACCAGTTAATTTTAATAAAACTTTATTATCATTTCCTTTAAAAGAAGGTGTAATCATTTCAATTGAGTTCGTTGTTTCTTTACTACTTACTTTAAAATCATAATTAATTTGAAAATTTTTATTAATGTCATAACCATTTAAAGTTAATTTTGTCCCATTAAATATAGAATCTTTAAAATCTATCTGTTGTTTTAATTGATATGTATTTTCAGTAGGATTTTTATCTATTTTTTGAGGTCGTATTCTAAATGGATATTCATTATAATTTGTATAAATTGTAAGCATCATTTTACTTGTTTCAAACGATTTTGGTAATTCATAAACTAATAAGTAGTCTTTAGAAGCACTTACCATCTTTTGACCAGTATATGAAGTTCCTAAATCTAAAAATATTTTTTCTTTTGATATAGGATAAAATTTATGATCATTCACTTTTACTTCTAAAGCTCCAGTATTTAAAGCAACAATATTTTTAGTAACTTTATTTCCACTCATTTTTAATAATAAATAAATGTGATTATCATCGATAACATTGTGTCTATAATCATATTTCGTTATATAAGCATTGTTTACACTCATTTGGTAATCATCATATCTTATAACCATTCCTAGAGGATATGTTTTATTGTTTTTAATATAAAAATATCCAAAAGTAATAATAAATAATGCTCCAACAATTCCTAAAAAAGTATTAATTATTTTTTTGTTTTCTAAATATAAATATTTAAGATTTAATAATCCAGATGTAACGTCTCTTTTGATGGTATTAAAATCTACTTCATAAGCAACTTCAAATTCTTCTCTATCTTTCTCAGTAATTTCAAGTTCATCTAAGTCTTCCCCAAAATTAAATTTCTTAATATTAAATCCCGTTGCTCTAACTAAAATCAAAATCAAACAAATGAGTTGTAAAATCAAAGAAATAACCATCAAATCACTAGATAGTTTAAGGGTTCTAATATCTACTGTAGAAACTTCAAGTTGTTTTACGTTTGCTCTAGTAAAGATAAATAGTGCAAATGTTAATATTTGTATAACTATTGTATAAATATATAGAATGATTGGTTTTTTCTTGACAGCCATCAATACTAAAATACTAATTGTTGAAATTAAAATCAAAATGATACTAATATAAGTTGCTATACTAAATAAGTTACCTACTATTCCTTTTTCAATAATAATCGTATCAGAATTAAAATATTCATTAAAAAATGCAATAATCCTGCCTATCTTATATGTTAGAAATAATGAAAATATCCCAATAATAAGGTGGATGACTCTAAAATATTTAATTAAAACTGCATACGGTTTCCTTAATACCATTTAATCACCCCTCTATCATACATAATCATTTTAGCATAATTTTGTAAAAAAAAAAAGCATTTTTAGTTTTTTTTTGGTTTTTCGTTTATTTTTCAGTTTTAAACAAGAAAATAAGAAAAATATATAAATTCTAAATATAATTTTTATCTTTTTCTAGCATATTAAAACTAACTTTATAGTCATCAACATACTTTTTTAAATTTTACTAATATAAAAAGACTTATCATAAGTCTTTTACAAATTTTTTTATATTTATTAAACTTTTAAAAATTTTTCATCTAAAATAGAATATAAATATCCACTCACTTTTTTATCTGTAACTGATTTTAAATATTCTTTATAACCATTAATTTGATTTTTATATTCTTCTTTATTAATATTTTTTAATTTATAATCAACTACAATAAACTCTTTTTCTGTTTCGACTAGTAAATCCATAATACCATGTCTTAATTCATTTTCTTCTTCAAAATAAAATTCATATTCTTTATATAAATGTAAAATTTTTTGTTTCCAAATATCAGAAGACAAAAAACTTCTAATCTTTTTTTGATAAAAATCATCAATTTCATATTTTTTAAATTCTTCTTCAATATTGTTAAAATCTAGATATTCTAAATATTCATGTATCTTTGTTCCAATATCCATAAGTTCTTGATTATGATCAGTATTCTCCATAGAATATCTAGATTCTATAATTTCTTTTTTCTCTATATTTATTTCTTCTTCTATTCCTAACCTTTCTAAAGAACCTTCTAATTTTTCTAGTGATTCTTCACTTTCATAAGCTCTTGTTAATCCTAATTCATCGATATTTACTTGTCTTTTATAGCATTTTAAATAAGAATCTATAGATGCTAACATATCATAAAAAGAAGTATATGTTAATTTAGAAAGTAAAGATACTTCTCCATCTTTAACTTCATAGTCTTTTTTATTTTCACTTAAATTACATACTAGTATCATTTTTTCACGTGCTCTAGTTAAAGCTACATAAAAAAGTCTAAGTTTTTCAGAAACATCTTCTAGTTTATGTTCTTCTTTAAATAAGTCTTTTGTAAAAGGATAACAAAGTCCTTCATCAAAGTCTGGAACGATAATACCATACTTATTTGAATACAAGTATTTACTTTTGATATCTTCTTTTGAAAAGGTTTTATAAAGACCTGATACATATAAATAAGGAAACTCTAATCCTTTTGATTTATGAATTGTCATAAGACTTACAGAATTAAAGGTTTGCGTATTCATGCTAAACTGTACATCGATGTTATACATTAAAGCATCATCAAAATAGTCGACAAAATCTTTTAATGAATAAGAAGCATCTTCTAGTGTTTTAGCTAACTTTAGCAAATAATCTAGTTTTAATGTAACAAATTCAACATTTCCTAAACGGTGAATCTTATGATAAAAATCAAATACAAGATATATTTTTTTTAGTAAAGATGATAATGTTAAAATAGGAAGTTCTTCTTCAATTATATCTAATTTTTCTTCTAAATCTTTTAAAACTTCTCTCTTGTTTTTAAAATCACTTTTAAAAACTTTAAAGATGTCATTATCACTATAAGAAAACAAGAAAGATCTAGCTAAACTTATCGTAGCATGTTTTTCATTAGAGCAAGAAGAATCTATTCGATTTAATAATAATGATAGAATACTTTTAATCGCAAAAATTTCATCACTTAAAATAAAGCTTTCATCTTTATGAATAGTAAGTGGAATATTTAAGTATGTAAATATTTTTTTATATAAGTCAAAGTTTGTTTTACGGTCCATTAAAATACAAAAATCAGAATATTTGATTTCTCTTAAAGTTCCATTTTTATCCATAACCATACTATGCTCTTTTATTTTCTTTTCAATGTCTTTTGCAATTACAAAAGCTTCTACTTCTTCCCTACGATATAAAGAGCCTTCATATGGATAATCTAATATTTCTAATGCATAATTTTGATTTGTCTTTCCTTTCGTTTCATAAAGATTATTTCCAAAGACCATTTCATGGCCTTCTTTATAATTTGCTCCACCTACCTCTAAATTCATGATTTTTTCAAAGATAAAATTAATTCCATCTAAAACTTCACGTCTAGAACGAAAGTTTTTATTTAAATCAATTTTAATTCCTTCTTTTCCTTTAGAATATCTTTCGTATTTATCTTTAAATATTTTAGGATTAGCATTTCGAAAACCATAAATAGACTGCTTAATATCTCCTACCATATAAATATTATGATTTGCAATTAAAGAAATTAAGTAATCACCTATATCATTGGTATCTTGATATTCATCGATCATAATTTCTTCTGTATTTTTCTTAATCTCACTTAAAATATCTGGATTTTTTTCTAATAACTTGATCGATAATCTTGTAACATCAGAAAATTCAAACATAGATTCTGATTGTTTAAAATCATCTAGTTTTTGATCATACTTTTGTAATATTTCAAGAATAAGTGATATTGTTGCTTTGGTATTCTGATAACGATTTACCATATCTTTAGATGATTCATAACTTAATAATTTTTCTATATTTGAATAAGCGTTTTTAATTTTTCCTATAAAAGGTTTTATTTCTTCTTTTTCTTCATCACTTACTTTTTTACTTGTGGTTACATTTTTTAATTTATGAGAAATCACAAAACTTTTATAATCATCATAAGTATGACACTCTATAATATCTTTGATATATTTATATTCTTCATACCATTTTAGTAAAATCGGATTATGAATCTTATTTTCTATATACTCTAAATTTTTTAAAACTTCTTCTTTTTGGATATGGATTAATTTTTCATATTCTTTTATAAATTCATTTATTTTTTCTTCACTATAAAATTCATTTATATAGTTTTGATAATACTTTTCTTTATCATATAAAATATTTAATTTTTTAGATAAAGCTAATAAAGCTTCTTTTACTTCTTCATCATCTTTTAAAGTAAATGTATCTAAGAAATTATAAAATGAAGAATCTTTTTTCTCATAGAATTCATCAAATACTTCATCCATAACTTCTCTTTGTTTTCTTTCTAAAACAATGGAATCAATAATATGAATATTGGGATCAATTCCAAACAAATAATGATACTTTTTAAGTAGTGATAGACTAAAACTATCAAATGTTGTTATCATAGCTTCATCAAGGGCTAATAACTCATCTTTTAAAGAAGGATTTTCTAATACCTTTTTCTTTAATGCATCTCTTACTCTAGTTTTCATTTCAAAAGCCGCAGCTTCTGTAAAGGTTAAAACAATTAAGTTTTTAATAGAAACTCCATTTTCTATTTTATCGATAATTCTTGTTGTTAATACTGCTGTCTTACCGCTCCCAGCTCCAGCAGATATAATCATGCTCTTTCCACTAGTTACAATAGCTTTCCACTGTTCATCGGTAAAGGTAGAATTTTTAGGTTTTTCTCTCATAAGTCACCTTCTTCTAGAAAAGATAGTTTTTCCTGTTTTTTAACATGTTTAAAATCTTTGCTTCTTTTATAACAAACATCCATGTAAGGGCAATATTTGCATCCAGTAGCTTCTTCTTTTTTTTCGTTTCCAATTTGTATTGGATGAATATCAAAAGAAGCTTTCTCTATTTTTTCAAAGGCATTTTTAAGATGATTTTCAGTCATATCGACTAATTTTTCTATTTTGTTTTCATTTAATACTTTAGAAGTACTATAAAAAGAACCATCTTTTTTAACTTTTAATCCTTTGATGAAAGAATAATCTAAATCTTTCACTAATTTAGGTAATAAAATTAAATCTTCTCTTGTGTATCCTTCTAATTTATAAGACTCTAATAGAAGTTCATCATATGTTTTATCATCTACTCTATTCATTAAATTTTTCATAATATTTTGATAATAAAGTCCTGCCAAATGTACATTATCTTTTGTTTTTAATAGTAAATAATAATAAATCAGTAGTTGCATATTAAGGCCATAATATACTGGATTAAAATCGGTATCAATTGTACCTGTTTTATAATCTACAATTAAAGTATAGAGATTATTTTCTCTCTTATAGGTCATAACTTTATCAATTTTTCCTTCTAAAATCATAAGCATATCTCTTTTAAAAGGGATTTCGAAAAGTTCTTCTAAATATGTATTTTGAAATTCTGTGTTTTCATTTTGTTTTAAAATAATATGAATTAAAAGAATAATTTCTCTTTTCCATTTGCTTTTATAAAATTTTATTTTACTAGTATTTTCAGGAACTACTTTTTCAATTTCTTCATCAATGATATTTTCAAAGTCTTTCCTATTTTCTTTTAATACACGGCATAGAACATTATGAACAATATTACCTACTTGCAATGAAGAAGAGGTTTTATCATCATAAATTTTTAAAATTTTACTCATATAAAACCTAAATGAGCACTTAAAAAAGGTCGTTAATGTAGAATAAGAAAGTCTAATATAATGTTTCATGTATTCTTGATATTCTTGATAATCAATCACATGATAAGAATTATCATATGATAAATAGTCCTCATTTTTTAAAGAAAATAATTGTTCAAAATTATTTGTTTTTTCATGATATTTAATATAATAATCCAATGCTTTTGACCTTAGATACATATTATAATCATAATTTGTATAGTGATATTCTTCTTTTATCTCTTCCATATTTTCTTCTTCTATAACAGATGATTTTAAATAGTTTACATCAGATACTAATTTATAAGATAAATAAAGATTTTTAGTGTTATAAATTTTTTTTAATACTTTTACTTTTTCTTGTTTATTTTTATCTTTTGATGTATCCATATGGAAAAAATTTTTTTCTTCATCCGATAAGAATTCGTCGTCAGTATATATTTTTGGAAAATAACCTTGATTTACACCCATAATGAATAAAATATCTTCTTCATCAATAACATCATCTAAAGATACAAAGGAAACAATATTGGTATATTTTTGTAAAGAAATTTTTTTGTTTTTTATTTGATATGCAATAACTTCTTTAGAAATATCATCATCCATATCAATATAAGGATTGGTGATATTTATAATAGAATCATATATTTTTTGTTCTTTGATGTGATGATTTTTAATAGTTTCTAAAGCTTCTTTTAATGTTTCCTTTTCTAAACATTTTAAAAATTTTTGAGAAAGAGGATAATTTGAAAGATTTTCTTGTGAATTATAGAAAGGAATATGAAAGATAGAAAAAATTCTAAATATAATCGCATCATAATCATTTGATGATAAAAGAATTTTAATGTGATTGATATCTATATTATTTTGAATTAATTTTGTTATGGTAGACGCTACAAATAAAACTTCTTCTTCTATTTTATAAAATCCATAAATTTTTAAAGGTTTTTTTTCAATCTTTTCTTCTTCTATCAATACCTCATTATTTTGCTCTAATATTTCTTTAATTTTTTCTTGTTTTTTATTTAATGTGATATGATAAAAAATAATTTTTTTATTTTGAAAAAAGTTCTTAAATATATTACTTTTTTCTATATATCCCTTTTCTAATAAATGATGTTTTATTTCTATGATTTTTTTTGTTTTATCATTAGAAAATGAATTATCAATATCATGAATATAAGATAACATTAATTTAGCAATAGAAGGCTGTAATTTAAATTCTTTTACTGTTTCATATAAACTTAAAGGATGTAATGTACCATAGTATAAACTTTCAATTTCTTCTATTGTATATATTTTTATTTGTTCTATTTTTTTTTCTAAAGAATACTTTTTTAATAGTTTTTCTTTTTCAAATCTTGTTGTAATTAATATATCTATATTCATAATATCACCACTAGTTTCTAAAATTGATTATATCATGGATAAGAAAAGTTGTTAAGTGTAATTTATGAATTTGACTTTTTCTATAAAATGACTTATAATACATCTTACATTTTGAAAGGGGTTATGAATATGATTAAATCTTTTTATACAAAAAACGAAGAAAAAAATAAAAGAGCAGTATATTATAGTAGTTATTATTGCAACTCAGTAATAGAATATATGAAAGACTATGTTAAAGAAGAAAGACAAAATATAGACCACATTGATAGTAAAACAAAAGATTTTGTTCTTATGGATCTTGTTTGTGAACTAGGAAAAAAATCAGGTATCGAAATTCCATTTAATCCACAAGCATTACATGAACTACATAATTATGATAATTATATTAAACCAAGAGAATTAGGGTATCTTTTAAAAAATATGTATAATTCTTATGTAGAACATCTTTTAGATTCAAAAAAAGTATTAAAAGAAAATAGAATTTCTATTATTGATTCACTTTTT
>CACZQZ010000048.1 GCA_902783405.1 uncultured Erysipelotrichaceae bacterium | reverse complement strand
TAATCTTGATTTTTTAAACTATGATATTTATCTTTGGAAGGATGTTCATCTTTTGCTTTATTTAAAATATCTCTGATATCATATACACGATCTTCTTCTAACTTTTCTTCTGATGGAGATATGGTTTCTTTAGGTTTAATTTCTTCCTTCTTTTCTTCTTTTTGATTTAATAATTTTTTTATTTCTTCTACATCTATTCTTCCAGATCTTGAAATAGATGTAATTCCCTCAATATTGGTATATTCAGCATCATTATAAATCGATTGATATAAATTCTTATTTTTTCGTGTTCTTAAGTTTTCGGTATTTTCTTCTTCGTAATATCGATCCATCCTACTTGCCATGATATCATCCTCCATATGTTAATATCATACCATAAATTTAGTATTTTTTAAATGATATTTTTACCTTTTTCTTGATTATTTGACTTTTTTTTCATATAATGAACTTAGGAGGCTTGAAAATGAAATTAAAAATAAATGAAAATTGTATAGGATGCGGAGCATGCGCTGCTGTATGTGAAGATGTTTTTGAACTTGAAGATGGTGTTGCTCACGTTGTAGGTGAAATTACAGATGAAAACATGGATGATGCACTTGCTGCAAAAGAAGGATGCCCAGTAAGCGCTATTGAGGAAGTAGAAGAATAATACTTCTTTTTTTATAGAAAAAAGAGATTTACTCTCTTTCATAATCACAATTCGTGCATTTTATTTTATCTTTTTTCTTGGTTAACATTTCACCACATTCTGGACATTTTTCTCCAGTAGGTTCATCCCAATACGCTGCCCTACATTTTGGATAATTATTACATCCATAGAATATTTTACCCTTACGACTTTTCTTTTCGATAATTTTTCCATCACAATTTGGGCAATCACAAATGATTTTTTCTTCTTTTTTTTCTTGTTTTATATATTTACATTCAGGATAATTACTGCAAGCTGTAAATGGTCCAAAACGTCCATTTCTAATTACTAAAGGATGATTACAATTTGGACACAACTCTCCTGTTTCTTTTGGTGCTTCTTTTTCAATTTTATCAAAAGCTTCAACTACAGATGGTTCAAATTTTTTATAAAAATCCTCTAATACTTCATACCAAACTTCTTTTCCCTCAGCTATTTTATCTAAATCATTTTCCATATTGGCAGTATATTCTACATTAATTAAATCACTAAAACTTATCTGTAATTTATCCGTTATTTCAATTCCAACATCTGTTGGAACAAACTTTTTATCTTCTACATGAACATATCCTCTTTTTTTTATAATATCAATAGTTGATGCATACGTAGAAGGTCTACCAATACCAAGTTCTTCCATAGCTTTAATTAATTTTTGTTCTGTATAACGAGCTGGTGGATTTGTGAAATGTTGTTCTTTTTTTACATCTATTTTTTCTAGAATATCTCCTTCTTTTACTTCTGGTAAAAGAGTATCTTTAGAATCTTCATAATCTTTATATACTTTTAAATATCCATCAAAAGTAATAATTTGACCTGTTGCTTTGAATTTGTAATTTTTATTATCTAAAATAATCGTTGTATTCATTGTTTTAGCATCTTTCATTAAAGAAGCAAGTGTTCTAACATAAATTAATCTATATAATTTGTATTCATCATTCGTTAAAAATTGTTTTATTTTGGTTGGTTCTCTTAAAATACTAGTTGGACGAATTGCTTCATGAGCATCTTGAACATTGTCTTTTTTCTTTCCCTGTTTTGCTCTTCCAACATATTCCTTACCATACATATTTTCAATATAGTGATAAGTACTTTGTACAAACTCATCTGAAAGTCTTGTCGAATCCGTTCTCATGTAACTAATCAAACCAACTGTTTCACTATCTAAAGCAATTCCTTCATATAATTTTTGAGCAATCATCATTGTTTTTTTTGATGAAAAACCTAATTTACTAGATGCTTCTTGTTGTAAAGTACTAGTTATAAATGGCATTTTTGATGCTTTATTTTTTTCCTTTTTTGTAATATTTTCTATGATATAAGTATTTTTTAATTTTTCAATTACTTCATCCGCATCTTTTTCTGTTTTAAGTTCAATTTTATCTTTTTTATAAGCATATAAATCTGCTTCAAATTCTTTAAAAATAGAAGTAATTGTCCAGTACTCTTCTGCTTTAAAAGCTTCGATTTCTCTTTCTCTATCAACAACTAATTTTAAAACAACACTTTGAACTCTACCTGCAGATGAACCTGCTGTTTTTCTTTGAATTAACTTACTTAAACGAAATCCAATAATTCGATCTAATATTCTTCTAGTTTCCTGTGAATTAACTAAATTTTGATCAATTTTTCTTTCGTGTTTAAAAGCTTCTAAAACCGCATTTTTGGTTATTTCATTAAAAACAACTCTTTCGTAAGCGCTGTCTTTTAAACCAAGAGTATCTTTTAAGTGCCAACTAATAGCTTCCCCTTCTCGGTCAGGGTCAGTTGCTAAAAAAACTTTAGACGCATTTTTTACTTCTTTTTTTAAATCTGTAATAATTTTTTTCTTTCCTTTAATTGGAACATAATCTGGTTTAAAATGATTATCAATATCAACACCAAATCCATATTTCCCTTTTGTAGATAAATCTCTAATATGACCTACAGATGCAACTACTTTATAATCTTTACCAAGGAAATTCGAAATCGGACCTGTTTTATGAGGAGATTCCACAATCACAAGATTTTTAGACATAACATCATTCCTTTTCACAAATATATTTATACACTAATTTTTATGAAACTGTCAAGAAAAATAGTATTTTTTCAAAAAAAAGAAAGTAATAACACTTTCTCTTAACATGTTTCAATCATATTAAATCTACTTCGATCGATTGAATAATTCTTATATACTTCATAAGATTCTAATGCTCTATTATAAACTCTAACAGAATATATCTTACCTCTTAAATAATTTCCCTTAGCCGAACCAACTACTTTAGCACCTAATGATAAAATAGATGTACTATTATTTAAATTTAACGATGCAAGTGTAGATTCAAATTGCATTCCATTTTCATAAATATATAATTTTTTTTGTTCTTTATTAATAACGCCTGTCAAACTATAAATATAATCTTCTTTCGTTGTTCCATTTTCACATGTTATCTGAGTCTTTGTTTCATTAGCACTCGATAAGGATTGTGTAGAACGTAATTCAGAATTATAAAACGATAAGGTATGATTAGCATACTGTGCTTCATAATTCCAATCAATAGATGGATTATACTGATGGTCTAAAGAGTATCCACCTTGATTTAAATTTCCAATTAATGTAGACGTTACCCTGTTATTTGTATATTTTACAACTACTTCAAAAGTTACAGAACCACTTATATTTAAAGTTCCCATATCTACATAATTTGACCCGTTAAATAAAAGTCCATCTCCACCATTCCAAGTAGGTGAGTTAACTAAAGTTCCATCATATTGTCCAGTAGGTGAAACTAAATTTTCCCATTTATTTGCACTACTATTATATGTTCCAGATCTTGTGTTTTTTCTTCCATCATAATGAATAATTAGTCCTTTTTTCGTATAATCATCGACATCTAATCTTTCATTATCCTGTTCATCCATTTTCTCTATAATATCCTTTTTCGTTCGATCTAATACAACTTTTCTGCCAGATAATATAGCAAGTGTAGCTACTACCAAAAGGACAAATAAAATTAATATTGAATACACAATTCCAGATATTGCAAAACCTTTATTTCCCATTTTCCTCATACGTCACCTTCTTATTCTCTTTTTATTATATAATAAAAAAAAAGAAAAAACAACTTTTATTCAGCTGTTTTTATAACTTCTTTTCCTTTGTATGTTCCACAAGATGCACATACTCTATGTGGTCTTACATCTGCACCACATTTTGGACATTTTGCAGTCGCATTTTCACTAATTTTATAATGTGTTCTTCTTTTTCTTCCTCTTGTTTTACTTACCTTACGAAATGGTACTGCAAACAATTGTAATTCTAATTTCATTTTGACACCTCATTTCACTTTAATCTTCATCCTGGGTAAACTTCCATCCATTTCCTTCTAAAGAAATGTTTTTTGCTTTTTCACTTATTACTTTCATGGGAATTTCCATTAGTATATTTTCCCATATAATTGGTGAAATATCAATAGTATTTTGATTTTTTTTTGAATTTTCTGTAATTTCTTCTAACAAAGCAAACAAATCATCTTCTACCCTTATGTCAAATGGATATTCTACAGGTTCTAATGTAATTGAACAAGGGAGAATCATAATTCCACGAATCAAGCATTCTATCATTATACAATCTTCAGAATCTAAATATATTTTTCCACTTACATAAGCATCTTTTAAAGCAAGAATTCCAACAGATTGTAATTGCTTTTCATCGTAAGATATTTTTTCATGAAATTCTATTTTCTCTTCGACTCTGGTTAAAACATTTAGAATATCTATTTTCATTTTATCACCAACCAAGCAATTAGATTATACTAAATTTTTTTGTAAAAAGCAAGAAAAATATGATATCATAATCACGGAGTTGATGTTATGAAATCAGTTGGAATTATTTGTGAATATAATCCTTTTCATTATGGACATATATTTCATTTAAAAAAAATTAAAGAAATGTTCCCAAATCATAGTATAATCTTAGTTTTAGCTTCTTCTTTTATGCAACGAGGTGAAGTAAGCATTATTCATAAATGGGATAAAACTAAATTAGCTCTTTTATATGGTATTGACTTAGTTGTTGAACTTCCCTTTGCTTTTGGAAGTCAAAGTGCAGATATATTTGCGAAAGGTTCTATCCAAATATTAGATAAACTTAAAGTAGAATACCTTATTTTTGGCTCTGAAACCAATAATATTGATTTATTTACAAAAATAGTAGATACACAAATTTATAATAAAGATTATAATATTTTAGTTAAAAAGTTCTTGGATGAAGGTTTAAATTATCCTACTGCTATGTCCTTAGCTCTAACTCATTTTGGATTTCAAAAAATAGATAAACCAAATGATTTACTGGCTTTAAGTTATATCAAAGAAATAAAAAAAATTCATTCTAAAATAAAGCCTATCAGCATTTTAAGAACCAATGACTATCATAAACTTTCTGATAATCATGTTACGAGTGCTAGTAGTATTAGAATTTTACTTAAAGAAAAAAAAGATATATCGAATTATGTTCCAAAGGAAACGCTTAAATCTATAAAACCTATTTTTACAGATGACTTATTTTCATATTTCAAATATAAAGTATTAACTACTTCTAACTTAGATATATATGAAACGGTAGATGAAGGTTTACAATATAGAATTAAAAAATACATAAAAACTTGTACTTCTTTAAATGAATTTATAGACAAAGTAAAAACAAAACGTTATACATATAATCGTATTATGAGAATGATTATTCATATTTTATGTAATTTTACAAAAGAAGAAAATGAAAAAATAAAAGATATCACTTATATTAGAGTCTTAGGATTTAATGATAATGGAAAAAAAATACTAAATGAATATCATGATAAAATTCCACTTATTTATCATTTAAAAGATGGAAGAGATATTATTATGAATTTAGAGCTTAGAGCAACTTCTGTTTATCAAATCTTATACAAAAAAAATTTACTGGATAAAGAATATAAAAGTAAACCAGTAATACAATAAATAGGTTTCACAAAAGTGAAACCTATTTTAAAATGGCATTTTAAAGTTACCACTACTCATCCTTTTCATCATAACTTTCATTTGATCAAATTGTTTTAAAAGTCTATTTACTTCTTCTACACTTCTACCAGAGCCAGATGCAATTCTTCTTTTTCTAGAAGCTTTTAAAATATCTGGATTTCTTCTTTCTTCTGGTGTCATAGACTGAATAATCGCTTCAATATGGGCAATGTCTTTTGGGTTTATCTTAATATTATTAAGTCCCATTTTAGAGGCTCCTGGAATCATCTTAATTAAATTTTCTAAAGGTCCTAATTTCTTTATTTGTTTAAATTGAACTAAAAAATCCTCTAAATCAAATTTCCCTTTTTTCATTTTTTTAGCAAGATTTTCGGCTTCTGTTTCATCAATGACACTTTCTGCCTTTTCTATCATAGAAAGTAAGTCTCCCATACCTAAAATACGAGATGCCATACGTTCTGGATAGAAAGGTTCTAGTCCATCTAATTTTTCACTAACTCCAATAAATTTAATTGGAATATTCGTTAAATGTCTTATAGATAAAGCCGCTCCACCTTTAGTATCTCCATCTAATTTCGTAAGGATTGCTCCAGTTAAGGATAGTCTATCGTTAAATCCTGTAATAACATTGATAGCATCTTGTCCCATCATACTATCAATAACTAAAATAGTTTCTTGTGGATTTATTTCATTTTGTATATTTTCTAGTTCTTGCATCAATTCTTCATCAATATGAAGACGTCCTGCTGTATCGATCAAAATATAGTCATAATGATTTTCTTTTGCATACGCTAAAGCATTCTTACATATTTCAACAGGATTTTTCTTTCCTTCTTCATAAACTTCGATATTAAGTTCTTTTCCTAATTGTTTTAACTGATCGATAGCTGCTGGTCTATATACATCACATGCTACAAGTAATGGTCTTTTTTTGTGCTTTTTTCTAAGAAAATTTGCAAGTTTAGCATTTGTAGTTGTTTTACCACTTCCTTGAAGACCAACAAGCATAAGAATAGCAGGGCTTCCACTTAAATTTAAATCTTTAGCATCTCCTCCAAGTAATTCTACAAGTTCATCTTTTACTATTTTGACAAAAACTTCTCCAGGTTTTAAAGATTTAGCAACTTCTTCGCCTAATGCTTTTTCTTTTACATTTGCAATAAATTCTTTGACAACTTTATAGTTTACATCTGCTTCAAGTAAAGCAAGTCTTATTTCTCTTGTTATATCACTAATATTTTCTTCGGTTAATTTCCCATACCCCTTAATTTTATCCATCGCATTTTGAAGTCTTTCTCCTAAACTTTCAAACATGTATATCCTCCTTTAAATTACAAAATTATCTTCTAAAGAAAATTCTACATTTTCTTCAATCCATTGCTTTCTAGGTTCTACCTTATCTCCCATTAAAACACTAACTCTTTTTTCTGCTAAAGCAGCATCTTTAATAGAAACTTGAATAAGGCTTCGCTTATCTGGATCCATCGTGGTTTCTTTAAGTTGATCTGCATCCATTTCTCCAAGTCCTTTATATCTCTGTGTTTTTAAAGATTTATGTTCACTCATGATTTGATTTTTTTCTTCATCACTGTACGCATAATAAATTTCTTTATTATTATATAGTTTATATAAAGGAGGAATGGCTATATATAAATGACCATCTTCAATTAAAGGTTTCATATAACGATAGAAAAATGTTAATAATAAAATTTGAATATGAGCTCCATCTACATCAGCATCGGTCATGATAATAATTTTATCATAGTTAGAATCTTTTACTTCAAAATCACTTCCAACCCCTGCTCCTATCGTATAAATAATGGTATTAATTTCTTCATTTTTTAAAAGTTCTTCTAATCTTGTTTTTTCTGAGTTAATGACTTTCCCACGTAATGGTAAAATGGCTTGAAATTTACGGTCTCTTCCTGTTTTAGCAGTACCACCAGCAGAATCTCCTTCGACTAAGAAAAGTTCATTTCGAGTAGGATCTTTCGCTTGTGCAGGAGTTAATTTTCCACTAATAAGTCTATCTTTTTTATTTTTATCTTTTCCGGCACGTGCTGCATCTCTAGCTTTACGAGCAGCTTCTCTTACCATTTTACTTTTTACCATTTTGTTTAGTATATCCATAGCAATTTGTTTATTTTCTTCTAAGTAAAAACTTAATTTTTCTGAGACAATACTTTCTACAATTGTTCTAGCTACTGGAGTTCCAAGTTTAGCTTTTGTTTGTCCTTCGAATTGTAATTTATCTTCTGGTATTTGAAGACTGATTATTGCGGTTAATCCTTCTCTTGTATCTGGTCCTTCTAAATTTTTATCTTTTGCTTTTAAAAGTCCATTATTTTTGGCATATTCATTATAAACTCTAGTTAAAGCAGTTTTAAAACCTACTTCGTGAGTTCCACCATCATTGGTTTTTACATTGTTAACAAAAGAAATAATATTCTCTGAATAAGTATCCGTGTATTGAAAAGCAATTTCGACTCTGATGTTATCCTTTACAGCATCAAAGTGTACAACATTATGTAAAGGCTTTTTACCATCATTTAAGTATTCTACAAAAGATTTTATTCCATTTTCATAGCAGTATACTTCTTTTTTATTATCCTCTTCATCATATACTTCAACCGTTAATCCCTTAAGTAAAAAAGCACATTCCTGCATTCTTTCACAAACGGTTGTAAAAGAATATCTCGTAGTTGAAAAAATAGTATCATCAGGTAAAAATTTTACTTTTGTTCCTGTTTTATTTGTTTTTGAAAGTTTTTTCAAAGGTACATCTACTTTTCCACCATTTTTAAATTTAATATAATGTTCATATCCGTCTTTTTTTATCCATACTTCCATTGATTTACTTAAAGCATTAACGACACTAGCCCCTACTCCGTGAAGTCCTCCAGATACTTTATATCCACCTTCTTCAAATTTTCCACCAGCATGAAGTACGGTATAAATAACTTCTGGTGTGGATACTCCACTAGCATGCATTCCAACTGGAATTCCTCTTCCTTCATCTTCTACAGAAACGCATCCATCTTTATGTAATATAATTTTTATTCTATTTCCATAACCATTAATAACTTCATCAATGGCATTATCTACAATTTCCCATACTAAGTGATGAAGTCCTCTTTTATCTGTTGAACCAATATACATTCCAGGTCTTTTTCGAACTGCATCTAATCCTTCTAAAATTTTTATTGATGTCTCATCATATTTTGCCATTTTTATCACCTTGTATTATTTTATCAAAAAAAAATAAAAAAAACAAATAAATTTCACGTTTTAATATAAAATAACATTTAAAAAAAAATGATACTAAAAGGTATCATAAAATAGCTTTCTTAAACATATGAACCTATATCAATATGCACCTGCAATTTCATTTCTATCAGATATAAGTTTCCACCAGTTTCTATGTTTACTTAACGCATAGTTCTTTATCAAAAATTTTTATTACAACATTGTCATTAATACTTTTTTAGATAATCCTGTTACTTTGGAAACTATATCAGCATTTAATCCTTCTTTAAGCATACGTTTAGCTAATTGTTTTGTATTTCCTTTGGCTTCAATGCTAATGCCTCGTTTTTCGCCAATTTTAATTCCTTCTTCTCTTCCTTTATATCTTAGTAATCCTTCTAAGTTCATTCTCTCTTCACTCTCCTTCATTTTTTCATATGATTCTTTATTTAAATTATATCTTTTTATGGATTATTAGTCAATATTTTTTTGATGAATCATTCTTTTATTATTATATTAAAAAAAGATAGATATTAAAATCCATCTTAGTTAAATAATTTCTTAATCCTAGTCCATAAATTTGTTTTTTCTTTTGATTCTGTTATTTTTTTTACTTTTGATTTTTCTTTTAAAGATTCTGTAACCATAACAAATTTTGTAGAACCATCAGTACTATCACTTTTCATTGTAAATGTTTGATACTCTTCTCCTAGTTTAATTAAAGCATTTACCCTATTCGTTACATCTTCTGCTTTATTACTTAAAGAAGATATTTTACTTATTCCTTCTCTATTAAATGTACTAATTCCACTTGCAAGTTCTTTTGAACCATCATTTAATTTTGAAAGGCCAGATGTTAATTCTTCTAGGCCACTATTTAGTATTGTCATAGAAGAAATAATCTGATTTGTAGCTTCATTTTTTACAGATGAAGCTACACTAGCTGCTAGTGCAGGAGCAACTTTTCCAGCTACTTCTGGTGATAAAGTACTAGCAACTTCCTTTGACACTTTCCCAGCTACTTTAGGTGTTAAAGTAGTTGCAACTTTTTTAGATACTTCTGGTGCTAAAACACTTGCAGTTTGATTTGCTGATATGGTTGCAGCATTTATAGCACTTGCACTTGCTATTTTTTTAGCGCTTTCCATAGCGGAATTTTCAGCTAATACATAAATTTCTTCTTTAGATGAGGTTAAGTTACTTAAAAGAACATTATTTAAATTATTAGCAAGAATACTAGCGACACTATCATCAATTTTATTTTCAGATAATGCTATCATCTGCTGAGGTGTAAATGATAATTTAGAAACAATACTGGATAAAAGTGTATCTACTTCACTTCTTGCACCACTCTTAATTTCTTCTGCATAATCTTTTTCAATCATATTATTTACATTTGCAATAATATCGTTTTTTTGCTGACCAGATAATGTTATCGTTCCAACAGAAGATAAAGCTAAAGAAGATATTTGATTTAATTCTTCATCTGTTAATGTAGCTTTTTGTGATGCTTGATATGCAATAGCGTTTAACTCTTCTTCTGATAAATTTGCTTCACTCATCGCACTCATTTTGATCATTTCTAGCGTTTTTTCATCTAATACTTCTTTATGATCTTGTTTTAAAGATACAATAGAATCACTAACCTTTGTTTTAATGGTATTTGATCCATTATAAGCTTCATTAATACCATTACTTAATATTTTAGATCCATCTTCTATTTTATTCATAGAAGATGTTAATTTTTGAACATCACTTGAAATAGAACCTAATTTATCAAAAGCTTCTAGATCACTATTTTCAATAATCTTAGGTGTAAAAGCAGAATAAATACTAGATAATTCAAATTTCTTTGTATCATACGTAATTATAATTTCATCTAATCCTTTAAGTTCTTCCATATCAAAACTTTCATACATTCCAGGAGCAGATATTCCAGCTACAATATAATTACTTCCATTATTGATAACTTTTCCATTTATAACTTCTACATTAGAATTATTTTTACTATCTAATATAAGTCCAGTAGTTACAACAAAAGGTGTATATAAAGTTTCTTTTTTACCATTTATATGAACTACATGTTTGTCCTTATTTTGATATTTTAATGTAAGTTTTACTTTTCCACTTTTTCCAATCATAGAAGATGGTTTATAGTTTACTCCATTTATTTCATAAGAAATATTTACACTTACTGGTAAATTTTTATTTATTTTTCCTTGATAAAAAATATCATTACCAAGAGACTTCCAAGTTAGATTAAAATCATTTTGAGTAAATGTATGATTACTATTTACATTGATGATATCTTTTAAATTTGAAAGGTCTTCCATCGTATCACTTTTGGATGTATTTTTTAAGTATTCATTTACAATTACACTTTTAATACTTCCATCATAATTTAATTTTGTATAAACTGTTTCATCTTTCATTAAAGCATTTACATTTATATTCATAGATAATAAAAATAAAATAGTAATTAGGGTTAAAATTTTATTTTTCATTTTTCATATCTCCTTTCATAGATAATGTTGTTTTTAAAATAAACTTATCAAAAATAAGTAAAATCGATGGTAAAACAGTAATAACAACAATCATACTGATAATAGCTCCCCTTGATATTAAGGTGCAAAGGGATCCAACCATCTCTAATTTTGAATAAACACCTACACCAAAGGTTGCGGCAAAGAAACAAAGTCCACTAACAAAAATTGATTTTACAGATTCATTCATTGTTTTAAGCATTGCTTCCTCACACTTATTTCCTTCTTTACGCTTTTTTAAATACGTTGTTGTCATTAAAATAGCATAATCTATAGTAGCACCAAGTTGAATGGTTCCAAGAACAATGGATGCCACAAAAGGAAGGGTTACTCCGCCAAAATAAGATATAGACATATTTAGAAAAATAGCAAATTCAATAGCTAATATTAATAAAACTGGTAAACTAATTGATTTTAATACAAGTAACATAATTATTAAAATACATAAAATAGATGAACTATTAACATTATTGAAATCCGTATTACTTATTGTTACTAAATCTTTCATAAGTGGTCCTTCTCCTGCTAAGATAGCGTTCTTATCATATTTTTTAATCACTTTATTTACTTTAGTAATTTGATGATTTAATTCATCTGTTGCGACATCATAAACAGAGTTTACAAAAACCATTTGATATTTTTTAGATTTTATTATTTTTGAAAAATCATTTGGTAACATATTTTTAGAAATGCCTATCTCTTCTAACGATGATGAAGATAAAACTAAATCAATACCATCTATTTCTTTAAGTGATTTACTCATTTCATTTAAATCATTTGTTTTCATATCTTTATTTACTAAGATAATTTCAGGTGATACGATATCAAATTTATTTTTAAGTTCCGTATTAGCCATAATACTATCTAATGTTTTTGGCAAACTTCTATCAATTTTATAATAAATGTCTACTTTAGAATATCCTAAATAAGCAGGTATAAAACAAAGTAAAAAAAGGATAAAGAAAATAATATGATGTTTAATAATAAACTTATTCATACACTCAAATGTAGGTAATATGTTTTTATGTTTTGTTTTTTCAATGAACTTATCAAAAATTAGGAGTAGACTTGGAAATAAGGTTAAAACACAAATAACTCCTAAAAATACTCCTTTTGCCATAACAAGACCTAAGTCTGTTCCTAAAGTAAGTTGCATCGTGCATAATACTAAAAATCCAGCAATCGTTGTTAAAGAACTTCCTGTTACAGAAATAAATGTATCATGAATAGCACTACTCATAGCTTCTTCTTTGGTTTTTGATACTTTTTTCTTACTTTCATAAGAGTGATACAAGAATATTGAAAAATCTGTTGTAACACCAAGCTGTAATACAGCAACTAAAGCTTTGGTTATATAAGATATTTCTCCAAAGATAATATTTGATCCTAAATTAAATATAATCGCAAATCCTATATTAGATAAAAGTAAAATAGGTACAATATATGAATCTAGTGAACATTCTAAAACAATTAAGCAAAGAATTACAGCAATTACTACATAGACAAATATTTCTGTTTCAGATAACTCCATTGTATCTAGTACCATTGCGCTCATTCCACTTATCTTAACGGAATCATCAGATATTTTTTTAAGTTCTTTAATTGCAGATATAGTAGACTCTGATGAAGTAGAATCAGAAAATGTTATAAATAATAAATCAGATTCATCTTTTTTTACTTTTTCTGTTATTTCACTTGGAAGTATCTCCATTGGAATATTGGTTCCAATAGCGTCATAAGCACTAATAACTTTATTAACACCATCTACTTTTTTAAACTTATCTTCTAATTTTAAAATTTCTTTTGGATGCATTCCTTCTGTAATGACTACAGTATAAGCTCCCATATTAAATTCATCTGTTAAGATATTTTGTCCTTTTACTGTTTCAATATCTTTTGGCAAATAAACTAAAATATC
>CACZQZ010000047.1 GCA_902783405.1 uncultured Erysipelotrichaceae bacterium | reverse complement strand
ATTAAAGAATATGAAAAAATGAAAGAGGAGGAAGACGTTATGGGATTAATGGAAATAAAACTCGGAAAAGCAGAAGAAAGAGGAAAAACAAAAGGAATTAGTATTGGTGAGAAACGTGGAGAAATAAAAGGAATACAAAAGAATACGTTAGAATTAGCTAAAAAAATGCTAAAAGAAGGAGCAACAACAGATTTTGTGTCTAAAGTAACTGGATTATCTAAAAAAGTTCTTATGACTATGTTATAAAAAAATTTAATAATACTTTTTTTAGTGATGAGTAATTTTTTAAATAATGAAAAAAATATGAATATGAATCAAAATAAATATTTTACTTTCAAAACAACATCTTTTTTTTTATTTGAAATTATGCTATACTGATATAGTAGAATACTAGGTGGTATGATGAATAAGAAGAAAAAAGACGAACTTATTTTGAATGTATATAAAGTTTTAAATGAAATAAAACAAATACCATTCAAAATAGAAAAAGATATTTCTTTATTAGAACAAGATATTATAAATTATTTTGAAGAACATCATTATCAAGTTTGTCTTGAAAAAGATTATCTATTTTTTATTACTATGGAATGTTATAAAAAAAATATTCAAAATAAATGTCAAAACTTAGAAAATGAATTAAAAAAAATACTACATTGTTTTGAAGAAAATGAATTAAAAAAAATTACAGAAACACAAATTTCTATAGTAATTAATACAATAAAAGAGAATATAAATAAAACTTTTGAAAATACTAATATTGATGATATCATCAATAATGAAATTAATGCTGTAATTATTCGTCATACAAATGATTTAATGTTTTCTAAAAACATTATGAAAATCAGAAAAGATCTTTACGAGATTATAAGGATACATGGAAATAAAATACAAACGAATATAAGCAAAATCGTAGAAAAAGATGTGAATGAATTGTTAATTCAAAAAAAAGAAGAAAAAGTAATAAAACCTTATACTGTTTTCAAATATGGTTTTCTAACTGCATCTATTGTTATAGGAGCCTTTATTAGTTTTCGTCTTTATTTATCGTTCGAAGATACACAAAATACACATAATGTATTAGAAAGTGTATCTACAAAAGTAAATCTTGGAAAACAAAATCTTAATATAGCATCTACTCAAAATACAAAAACAGAAATGCAAAAATTAAAAGAAATAAATAGTGATGCTGTAGCATGGATAAAAATAAATGGAACAAAAATTAATCACTCTGTTGTAAAAGCAAAAGATAATACCTTTTATTTAAATCATAATATTTATAAAGATTATAATGAAAATGGTTGGGCATTTATGGACTATCGTAATAGTGGTAATTTTGATGATAGAAATACAGTCATATATGCTCATAATACAGATGTTATGTTTGCTAGTTTAAGAAATACATTAAATAAAGATTGGCAACAAGTAAAAGAAAATCGCAAAATTACAGTCATTACTGAAAAAGAAACATTAACTTTTGAAGTATTTTCAACGTATACAACGAAAGTAGAAGATTATTATATTAGAACTCAGTTTACCGATAATGAGTTTAAAACATTTATAAAAACAATAAAAAATAGAAGTATTTATAATTATGGAGTAGAAGTAAGTGTAAACGATAAAATACTAACCCTATCTACTTGTAATAGAGGCTTAAAAAATGGTCGAACCGTTTTGCATGCAAAACGAATTACTTGACATAATTTTACAAAACAAAATAAAATTCGACATTATCTATTGACCTAAAAAAAAATTTGTATTATACTTTTGTATAGATAGGAGAGAATGATAAAATGAAAAAAATGAAATTTTTATTGGGTGTTTTGGGATGCTTTTTACTTACATTATCTTTTGGTGTAAATAAAGTTCATGCTGCACAAAATCCAGCAACTAATCCATCTGAATACTTTACGAGTTTAGAAGTTGTTTTAGATGGAGAAACAAGAGGATTAGATGTTTTAAATGATGCACAAGAAGGAATGATTGCAAAGAATTCATCTTGTATTACAGTAAATCCTGAATTCTGTATTGGAGATAAAATTCATGTAAATGGTACAATCGCAGATGGTGTGACAGTTACATATGGTGGTCGTACATACACTTCAGCAGATACTTTTAGTTTAGAGTTTACTGTAGAAGAAACTTTTGAAGTAGCTTTTAAGGCTAAAAAAGGTAGTGGAGAAGAATATGATTTTTCTATTACTATAGAAGAAAATAGAAAATGTAAATTCTGTGAATCTGATCCAAGTAAAGACGATGAAATAATGGCATGTATTGATAATGGAGGAACAGAAACAAATTGTGTTCAGGAATACTGTCCAAGAGTTTACTGTGAAGCAGATCCTTCAAAAGATCAACAAATTAAAGAATGTCTTGATGCTGGAGAAAAATCAGAAGCAGATTGTGTTCAAGAATATTGTCCAAGTCCTTACTGTGAATTAGATCCTTCAAAAGATCCAGAAATCAAAGAGTGTATTGAAGGTGGAAAAACAGAAGAAGAATGTGTTAAATCAATTTGTACATTCTGTAAAGAAGATCCAAGCAAAGATAAAGATGTTAAAAAATGTATCGATGAAGGTGGAAAAGAAACAGATTGTATTCAAAAAATTTGTGTTAAAGAAAACCCAAAAACAGGAATCACAAGTCCAATCGTTGGAATTGCTGGTTTAATTACATTAGTTGTAGCAAACGTACTTATCTTCAGAAAAAGAGAAAACTAAAAAAATAAAGAATCATAGTTTATTATGATTCTTTTTTTTGGTAAAATAAAATTGGTGATTTTATGAAAAAACACATTATAATAATTTTGATTTTAACATTTGGTTATGCTTTGTTTTCTTTTTCCAGACTTGGATCTTTTACAAATCCAAATACTTTTATAGAAAATAAAGAAATAATTATTGAAAATAAAGATTCTGCTATTATATCTAAATTAAGATATTTTACTGGTCATAATTTTAAAAAAATGAAATTATACACATCTTTTGATAATAAAAAATATACGGAACTTGAAGATATTAAAGATACATCTGTTTTTAGTTGGAATGATATTTTTATAAATGACACTTTTCATTACTTAAAAATTGTACTTGATAAAGAAACATCGTTAGGCGAAATAGCTTTATATGATGAACAAAATAATCAAATAGATATAAAAAATATTTTAAATGGGAAAAAAATAATTGATGAACAAGATACAGTACCAAAGCAAATTAGTTACTATAATAGTACTTATTTTGATGAAATATATTTCGCTAGAACAGCTTATGAATATGCTAATGGATTGCCAGCTTATGAATGGGTTCATCCACCACTTGCTAAAATTATATCTTCTATTCCAATTAAACTATTTAAAATGGCTCCTTTTTATTATAGATTTATGGGTAATTTAGCAGCGACTCTTATGATACCTATTTTATATTTATTTTCACTTAAATTATTTAAAAAAACAAAGTATGCTGTTTTAACATCATTATTTCTTATTTTTGATAATTTTCATTTTGCTATGGGAAGACTTGGTACAACAGATTCTATTCTTGCTTTTTTCATTATCACTTCTTACTTTTTTATGTATTTATATATAAGTACGAAAAATGAAGAAAGTTTAAAAAAGAAAATTACTTATTTATTTTTTAGTAGTTTATTTATAGCATTTTCCATATCTACCAAGTGGACTGGTTTATTTGCAGGGCTTGGACTAGCTATTATCTTCTTTATCCATTTCTTTAAAAACTATGTAGAAAATAAAAAAATAACAAAGAATGGAAAGAAAATATTATTATATACGATTTTATTTTATAGTTTAATACCAATTATAATTTATATTTCTTGTTATCTTCTTTTTCCAAATATGGTTTATTATAAAACAAGAAATATTAAAGAAATTATAGATATTACTAAAAGTATGTATCAGTATCATTCTACTTTAACAGAATCTCATCCATTTTATTCTACTTGGTATTCATGGTTATTTATGTATAAACCAGTTTGGTATTATTCAAATGAAGTAGGATCTTTAAGAGCAACCATATCTGGTATTGGTAATCCAATCGTTTGGATTTCTGGAACTATCAGTATATTTTACTTATTTTATATTTGTTTTAAAAAGAAAGAAAAAAAGGCTTTATTTTTAAGTATTGGTTATATATGTTTTTTACTTCCATATATGAATATTTCTAGAGGCATGTTTTTATATCATTATTATCCATGTTATTTATTCACAATGCTTGCGACTACATATGTTATCATACAAATAACAAAAGTTAAGAAAAATTTTTACTTATATTATATTGTAATTGTAATCTTTTTCTTCTTATATTTTTATCCCGCAATTTCAGGTGAATTAATGAATCCAAATATGATTGATAGACTAAGATGGCTTCCATCTTGGATATTTTAACAAAAAAAAAGAAATCAAATTTCTTTTTTTTTATTCTGTTACTTCAGTATTTTCTACATTAACATCACTAATTTGTGAAGCTTTTTTTAAAGTTCTAAGTTCTCTAGCACTTATTCTAATTTTTAATCCATTTTCTAAAGTTACTTTTTGTAAGTTAGGTTTTTGTGCATGTTTTGTAGCATTACAAGCATGACTTCTACGATTTCCAAAAAGTGGTGTTTTATTTGTTACTTTAACAGCCATTTTCATTCCTCCTTAATTAAGTTTTTTTCCTATGCCTTATAACTTTATCATAAAATAAAAAGAAAGTCAATTTTTTAGTGGTTCTTTGTAAAAAAAATTTTGGTATCTTCATATAATTATGATATAATGATAGGGGTGGAACAATGAGAGTAGTCATTTCTGCAGGTGGCACTGGTGGACATATTTATCCAGCATTAGCTATTATAAAAAAAATAAAAATGCAAGAACCTAACAGTGAATTTTTATATATCGGAACACATAATCGTATGGAAAAAGATATTATTCCAAAGGAAAATATTCCTTTTAAAACCATTGAAGTTTATGGAATTAGTAAAAATATTTTGAAAGATATAAAGGTTATTAAATGTTTTTATCAAGGGTATAAAAAATGTAAAAAAATGATAAAAGAATTTAATCCAGATGTTGTGATTGGCGTAGGAGGATATGTAACTGTACCTGTTATTTGCGCTGCTCATAAACTTGGATACAAAACATTTATTCATGAACAAAATAGTATACCTGGAAAAGCTAATATCTTTTTATCAAAATATGCTAGTAGGATAGGTGTTTCTTTTTTATCCAGCGTTCATTCTTTTCCAGAATATAAAACAATTTATACTGGAAATCCTTGTAGTGAAGAAGCTTTAAGGACAAATAAAATTTCCAAAGAAGAGTTTCATTTAGATAAAAATAAAAAATTAGTACTTATTGTTATGGGATCTCTTGGAGCTGGAAAAGTAAATGACTTTTTAATACCAACTTTAAAAAAAGCTGAAAACAAAGATTATCAAATACTATTTGTTACAGGAAAAGCAGGATATGATGAAATAAATAAACAATCCTTTCCTAAAAATGTTGTCATTACACCTTATGTTAATCCACTTACTGGTATCATGAAAAGTGCAGATATTATGGTCTCTCGTGCTGGAGCTTCAACAATTAGTGAAATCATATCTTTAAAGGTACCAACAGTTTTTATTCCAAGTCCTTATGTTCCAAATAATCATCAGTATAAAAATGCTATGGACTTAGTAAAAAAAGATGCTGGATTAATTTTAGAAGAAAAAGATTTGAATGAAGAATTGTTTTTTAAAAAAATTGAAGAAGGAATTAATAAAACAGATATATTAAAGAAAAATTTAGAAAAACTATTTGTATCCGATAGTTCTACTAGGATATATAGCGTTTTATGTGATATGATAGATAGGAAATAAAATATGATAGAAGATGTAGAAAGAGAAAATGTTGGCGAAATTAAAAAAAATGTTTCAATGAAAGAACATACTACATATAAAACTGGTGGCATTGTTAGATATATGATTTATCCAACGAATATTAATCAGTTAAAAACACTTCTTACTTTTATTCAAAAAAATAAAATAAAATATAAAGTTGTTGGAAATGGCTCCAATCTTATTTTTACAGATGATTTTTATGATGGCATTATTATTAAATTAGATTATTTGAGAGATTTACACATTGAAGGAAAAGAAATTACAGTAGGTGCTGGATATTCCCTTATGAGACTTGCTTTAAAACTTTCTATGGCAGGATACACTGGACTCGAATTTGCTTCAGGTATTCCAGGAACCGTAGGTGGCGCTATTTATATGAATGCAGGTGCCTACAAAAGTGATATGGGATATGTCATTAAAAAAGTAAAAGTTTTAACACCAGATTTGGAAATCAAAGATATCTTTAATAAAGATTTGGATTTTCATTATAGAACTTCTTTTTTTAAAAAGCATGATGGATATGTTATTTTAGAAGGAACTTTTCATTTAAATTATGGAAATAAGGAAGATTCTTTAACGATGATTAAAGAGCGAAAAGAAAGAAGAATGGCCACTCAGCCTTTAGAATATCCTAGTGCTGGAAGCGTTTTTCGAAATCCAGAAGGAGATGCAGCAGGAAGACTGATTGAAGAAGCAGGACTTAAAGGACTTAAAGTAGGAGGAGCCATGGTATCAGAGAAACATGCCAATTTTATTATTAATACGGGGGGAGCAACTAGTAAAGATTTAAAGGAACTAATTCAAATTATCAAAGCGAAAGTTAAAGAAAAATATGATATAGAACTTATGGAAGAACAAGAATATGTAGGGTGATACTATGAAAAAGAAAAAAATAAAAATTAAATATAAAAACGTATTTGCATTTTTATTTTTTCTTATCCTTTTATTTTTAGGAATTTACTATATTTTACATCTAAAAATAACCAATATTTATATTACAAATACGGATTATTTGAAAGATCGATATATACTAGAAAAAGCAGGACTTATGCAAAAACCTACGATTATTCAAAGCTTTTTCATGAATATAGAGAAAAAATTAGAAAAAGATGTTTATATAAAAAAGGTAACTATGAATAGGAAAAGTATATTTGATATTCATATTAAAATAGAAGAAAATAAACCTCTTTTTTATCATAATACACTAAAAAAAACAATCCTAGAAGATGGTAGTGAAGTAAAAGAAATATATAGCGTTCCAAAATTATTAAATTATATACCAGATAAAAAATATAAGAAATTTATTAAAAAAATGTCATCTGTTGATAAAAATATTTTAGAGCAAATATCCGAAATAAAATATGAACCAAATGACAAAGATGATGGTAGATTTTTACTTAGTATGGTTGATGGAAATTATGTTTATATTACAATAAATAAAATAAATATGATGAATTCTTATATGGATATTATGTTAGAAATGCAACGAAAATTTGAAAATAAACATGGAATTTTATATTTAGATTCAGGAAAATACTTTAAAGTTTTAGAAAATTAAGCATTTTTTAAGACTTTTTCTTTTCCTTTTAAAAAAAATATAGTATAATGAAAAGTAGAATGAGGGTGAGTAACTGATGAGGCAAATTTTTACAAGCATCGATATTGGTTCTGATTCAATTAAGGTAGTTGTTGGTGAACTATATAAGAATAAGTTAAATTTGCTTGCTGCTGTGAAAACTCCTTCGATTGGAATAAAAAAGGGTTTAATTACTGATGGAAACGCAGCTGCCGATAGCATAAAAAGAGCATTAAAAGAAGCTGAAGAAATGATTGGATTTAAAATTAATAAAGTTTTAGTTAATGTTCCAAGTTATATGGCTGAATTTGTTGTTTCAAAAGGTGAAATGAATATTGAACATGAAAATAAGAAAGTTACGTTAGAAGATATGGAAAACGTACGAAAGGAATCTATTAAAAACAAAACCGTTTCTGAAAAAGAATATGTAACCGATTTAGTGATTGATTACAGCGTTGATGATAAAACGAAAATATCAAATCCTAAAGGTTATGTTGGCGATGTTTTAAAGGTAAGAACACTTGTTGTAACTGTTCCGAAAAAGAATATTTATTCTGTTGTAAAAGTACTAGAATTACTTGGTGTAGAAGTTATTGATGTTTCAATAGGTTCTATTGGTGATATGGCAACTTTTAAAACAAAAGAAATGAGTGAAACTTTAACAGCAATTATTAATATTGGTTACGAAACGACAAGTATTGGAATTTATAATAAAGGAATTATTATAAAGCAATCTATTCTTCCAACAGGAGGATTAAATATCGATAAAGACCTTTCTTATATCTATAAAATCTCTATGAAAGATGCAGAAAACTTGAGAAAAAACTTTGCTTTAGCACATAAGAGAAATGCGAACGTAGATCATGTTTATACCATTCAAAACAAATTTGGAGAACCTGTAAAAATAAATGAAGTAGAATCATCAGAAATTATAATGGCTAGAATTGAAGATATACTTACAAAAGCTAGAACAGAAATAAATAATTTATTAAACAAAGAAATGGAATATGTTTTAGTAACAGGTGGCGTAAGTAATATGCGTGATTTTGATTATATCGTAAGTGATATTTTTGGAAAAAACAGTAGAATCGGAAATGTGAAGATGCTAGGAATACGTGATAATGTTTATTCATCCGCACTAGGTATGATTATACATTTTATTAATGAATTGAAATTTAATGAAAAATCGTATACAATGGTAGAAGGAGCAGAAGATTTTTCATTCATTAAAAAACAAAATCAAAATAATGATATGCTAAAGAAAGTATTTGATTATATTTGGGGCGAGTAGGGAGGATTTTATATGTTTAGTGGACTAGAAATGGATCAAATCGCAAAAATAAAAGTTATTGGTGTTGGTGGAGGCGGAAATAACGCTGTAAATCGCATGATTGAATCAGGGGTTAAGGGAGTTGACTTCATTGCTGCAAATACAGATTTGCAAGTGCTTAATGTGTCTAAAGCCCCAACTAAAATTCAAATGGGCCAAGAGTTAACTGGTGGTAGAGGAGCAGGCGCTAAACCAGAAATTGGAAGAGAAGCTGCAATGGAATCTAAAAAAGAAATTGAAGATGTTTTAGCTGGTGCTGACATGGTTTTTGTTACCTGTGGAATGGGTGGAGGAACTGGTACAGGAGCAGCTCCTGTCATTGCCGATATTGCTCAAGAACTTGGAGCATTAACGGTTGGTATTGTTACAAAACCTTTTTCTTTTGAAGGTAGAAAGCGTATGGAACATGCACTTGCTGGACTTGAAGAACTTAAAAAACATGTGGATACACTTATTGTTATCCCAAATGATCGTTTGAGAGAAATTGTTGATAAGAGTACATCTCTTGTAGAGTCATTTAAAGAAGTTGATAATGTCTTAAGAAGAGGAGTTCAATCTATTTCTGATTTAATTGCTGTAGCAGGACTAATTAACTTAGATTTTGCTGATGTAAAAGCAGTTATGGAAAAACGTGGAAATGCACTTATTGGAATTGGAATGGGTGTTGGAGAAAATAGAGCAGTTGAAGCTGCCCGTGAAGCAGTATCATCACCACTTTTAGAAACTAGTATTTCAGGAGCAACAGATGCCATTATCAATGTAACTGGTGGAAGTAATTTAACATTATATGAAGTAGAAGAAGCTGCTGAAGTAGTTCGTTCATCTGCTAATACAGATATTAATACTATCTTTGGAGCAGTTATTAATGAAAATTTGACAGATGAAATCATTGTTACCGTCATTGCGACTGGTTTTGAAGAAGAGAGTGAACCAATTTATCATACATATTCTAGAAACGAAAATGAAGATAGTTCTGATAATGATGATGATAGTGATATACCAGTATTTTTAAGAAAAAGAGGGTTCTAATACTTTTTTTCTTTTTTAACGAAAAGGGGAATTTTTATGTTTTGTAAAAATTGTGGAAAAAGTTTAAAAGAAAATGAAAATTTTTGTCCAAGTTGTGGGGAAAAAATAGAAAAAACATCAAAAATAAAAAGTGAGAAGAAAAACAATAGTAGTATTGTATCTAT
>CACZQZ010000046.1 GCA_902783405.1 uncultured Erysipelotrichaceae bacterium | reverse complement strand
TCCTAACTGCTGTCTCCCGTAGGAGTCTGGGCCGTGTCTCAGTCCCAGTGTGTCCGATCAGCCTCTCAGCTCGGATATGCATCGTTGCCTTGGTGGGCCATTACCTCACCAACTAGCTAATACACCGTAAGCCCATCTCAAAGTGAAGCAAGCGCTCCTTTTAATATATCTAGTTATCTAAATACATATCATCCGGTATTAGCAGTCATTTCTAACTGTTATCCCAGTCTCTGAGGCAGGTTACCTACGTATTACTCACCCGTCTGCCACTAGGTGCAAATCCAAATCCATCTTTGTGCAAGCACTCCAACTTCATTGGTACACCTCGTTCGACTTGCATGTCTTAGGCATGCCGCCAGCGTTCATCCTGAGCCAGGATCAAACTCTCAATAAAAAAAATTTTATTTTATAGTTTTAATTTCCTAGCTTTCTTGAATTAACGTTTTGCTCAGTTTTCAAAGAACTTTTCTCGCTTTCGTTGAAAGCACTACTAATATATCATTTGTTTTTCTTTAAGTCAAGACTTTTTTTGATTTTTTTTGATTTTTTTTGAAAAACAGTAATTAATATGTGCCTTTCTCGCGGAAAGCACTAATAATATATCATTTGTTTTTCTTTAAGTCAAGACTTTTTTTAATTTTTTTGAAAAAATCTCATATTATCGATATTACTCCAATAAATTCGTTAAAATATAGTAACTCATTAAGTTTATCAACTTTATTCTTTTAAACATTTAAAATATTCTTCTCCATATAATTTATTCATTTCTTCACTAAATATTACATCATTATTTTTATATCTTATTATTAATTCATTTAATGCTTTGTTTACGACCATATCTAAGGGTTTTGAATAATTCATTTTATTTTTATGGTATTTATATTCCATTCGATCTAATATTTTGTATTCATGACTCGGAAATATTCTTAAATCTAAATCATAGTCAATATATTTAATTGTTCCTTCCTCTATAATAAAAGGAGAAGCAATATTACAATAATAATATATGCCATCTTTTTTTAGTTGTGCTATTACATTGTACCATTCATGTTTAAAAAAATATAAAATTGCTGGTTCTTTTGTTTTCCACACATTTCCACTTGACTCTGTTACTTTTGTTTTATTATTTCCAAATACGATATATTCTTTTGTTTCTTTTAGGAAAATAGCTTCATCCCAAGCACGATGAATTTTTCCATCATGTTTATAACATTGTATTTGAAATCGGTCTCCTACACATAATCTATTCATATAATCCTTCTCTCAATATATTATTATAAACTGTTTTTATTTAAAAAGAAAGAGGCGAATTAAAAATCATAAAAAGAGCACTTTTTAAAGTGCTCTTTAATTTAATGTCATAATTTTCTCTAAAACAGAACTGCTTCCTTCTATTCCTTCTGTAATCATATGATTTTCAATATGAAGCAAAGTAGAATCTTTTATTTTAAGATCTGAAATGTTTTCTACTACTACATTTGACTCTTCGGCATAAAAGCCACGGTTAAAAGCACTATTTAAATCTGCAGTATATACTTTTGTTTCTTGTAACTTATTAATATATGATGTATAAGCTTTTTTATTTTCATCATTTTTATCCATTACAAGAACATAATAATTATCTGAATTTTGTTTTAATATTTTACTCATTAATATTTCATCATATTGTATTTTATTTGTCTCTGTACTCAATGAAGTATTATTTTTATTTTTTTGCCATTTTTGTATTCCTATGGTTAAAGCATAAAATCCTAAAAATACGACTGCAACGATGATGGACATTTTAATCACATTTGACATATTCAAATCTTCATCTGGTATAGGTTCGTAAGTAGAAACTTTATTTTCCATTTTTCTAACGTTTTGTTTTTCTTTATTTACTGTAGATTTCTTGTTTTCTTTTTTAGATTCTTTCTTTACACTTTCTACTTTTTTTGTTTGTGCACTTTTTTGTGCTTTATTCTTAGAAGATGTTTTTGAACTATTTGCCGTTTTTGACGTAGTAGATTTAACTTTTCTAGTATCTTCTTTTTTTACCTCTTTTTTTCCTTTATTGTTCGTTTGTTTTGTCATAATTCATCACCGACTAGATTATAACACACTTTTTTTCTTTTGCCTAGTATTTTTATATGTATTTATTTACTAACTGGGAGCATATTAATAGAAGAAGCTACGCTAAGTAATTCTGTTTTATCCATTGTTTGAGATGATAAATAATAATCTATTCCACCAGATATCCACGATACGGAATTATCCGTTAAGTAACCAAATACATCTGAAATCATTTCAATTTCTCCTGAAACTGGTATGATAACATTTTCATCTTCTACAGCAGCTGTTTCTTCTATAAGTGTAAATTCTTTATCTCCAGTAAAGGTTAAAATGACTCTTTCTCCTTCTTCTAGTTTAACTCTTTCTTGTGAGGTTAGTTTTGTATTATCTGGTATATACATAGGATAAATAATATCATTAATCGTATTAGAAGTTTGTTTTAATTCTTTTTTTTCTACTTTATTACTCTTTAAAGTAAAATGATCATTTTTAAAGTTTGCTTTTAAATCCACATCGTCAAAATCCATTTGAATTATAACTTGATTATTATCGTCTAATACTTCTACTTTTTTAATATTAAAATTATGATCTAATGTTATTCTTTGTTTTTTTAGCTCTTTGTTATTTGAGTATGTTGCGTTTACTTCAAATATGTATTCATCTTTATTATTTGTAAATTTTGCATTTTTATCACTTTTTATATCATTTATAATATTTTGAAGTAAATAGGCTTGTGAATTATTGTATGGCCAATCGCTTTGAAATTTAAAACTCTTATTTAATGTTGGAGTTAAAACATATACTCCATCATCATTTTTTAAGATAATTTGTTCGTGATTGTTGGTTTTATTTTTTAAACTTACTCTATATTTATCATCTTTCTCAAAAGATACATCTACTTCATAAATATTTTTGTCTTCATTATTTACGATTTTCATTTCACCAGTCAAATGATAAGAAGATGCATTATTTATCTTTTTTTCAAGTTCTTTTATGACATTATTTTTGTTTTTATCACCACATCCAGTAATTAAAAACATAAAAATTCCTAACAATACAATATATTTTTTCATTTCATCACTCCATTTTCATTTAATCTTATGTTTTTTTTGTGTATATTATACAAAAAAATGAAAATAATATTAATATTGATAGAAAGGAGATATTATGAGAACATTTATGAAAGTTATGCTTGTTCTTGCTTGTGTAGGAGCAATCAACTGGTTACTTATTGGACTTATGAATTTTAATTTAGTAACAATGATTTTTGGAGTTGATTCATTTTTAACTAATTTGACATATATCTTAATCGGTATTGCTGGTATTTGTAGCCTTTATTTCCTTATGGATCACAATGAAGAACACTAAAAAATGTAACCCTTAAGGCTACATCTTTTTTAATGATTTTTTTCAATCTTAATTTTAACTTTTTTCGTTTTAGCAGTGTAATTAACACGAGCATCACTTCCACTAACGTTAACTGGAACTTCATGTTCTCCTTCTTTATATCCTTCAAGATCTAAATATGCAGATATATCTTCACTAGTAATTGAATCAATAACAGATTTAACTCCATTTAAGGAAACAGATAATTTGATATCATCTTGACTTAATCCTTTTACAGTATAATTACTTGCTAAATTACGATATTCTATTTTTACATTATCAATCGTTCTATTTGCAGCAGGTCCTAATGAAAATTTTACAGTAACGTTATTAACACTCATCGCTGTAATACCTACTGGTTTTGTAAGTTCTAATTTATACTCTTTATTTTCTTTTAAATTTGAAACATCAATTTGAAGTGGTAAATAATTTAGATTTGATAATGCCTCTTCTTCACCATAAACTGTAACTTTTGTTTCACTAGTTTTCATTTCACTAATAGCCATTCCAAAAGATACTTCTCCAGTTGGAACTACTCTAATTGGAACTTCTTTACTTGGTGAAGCAAGTTCTACGTTTACATCTATTTTTTCAGGAACAATTTCAATATCAAGAGGATCTCCGTCTTTACTATAAGCTTTAAGTGGAACATCTTTAACTATATATTTCCCCTCTTCTTGTTTTGGTAATGTATCAACATCAAGTAGTGCTTTAACACTCGCCACTTCTTTCAGTTGATGTTCTGCTCCTTTTATAACTACATTCTCATTTTCTACGGATATATTTTTCATAAGTAATTTACTATCTAAATTTTTCTTATTTAAAATATCGATAGAAAGTGTTCTTGTTTCAGATATTTTTGGATAAATAATAACAGTTGCCACTGATGGATTTACTTTATAATCAATGGATGGTAATGCTTGATCATATTTAATGTTTACTTTATGAGTTCCTGGTTTCAAATTACTTAAATCTACACTAATTTTTTTAGATGGGGATTGTTTTGCAAAGTATAAATCTGCTTTACTACCGATTAGTGTAACGTCAACAGTTTCTGGAAGACCAGTTACTACATAACTTTCTTCATTATATGTTGCATATACTGGTTGTTCCTTTAATACTTCGGCAGAATTTTCTGATAATGTTATAATTTTTTGGTCTACAAAAACAAATAATACCACAGCGAGGAATAAAGAAACAAATAATAATGTATTGTTTTTACTAAGTAACATTTCTGACTTTGTCCAAAAGTTAGAAAAGAATTTTATAATTAATGAAACAAGTCTCGTAAATGGAAGCATAATTTTTCTTTCGAAAAAGCTTCTTTTTTTCTTATTCTTCTTCATGTTCATCCTCCTCTAATAGTGCTGAATTTTTTGGACGTAACTCATCTAATATTAATAGTTTTAATTCATCTAAGGTTAAATTATAATGTAATTCTCCTCCCATAGCCACAGAAATTCTTCCAGTTTCTTCTGATACTATTATAGCAATACAATCGCAAGCTTCAGAAATACCTAAAGCTGCTCTATGTCTTGTTCCAAGTCTTTTACTAATTTTTAAATTATCGCTTGTAGGAAAAACAGCTCCTGCACTCGTAATAGTATCCCCTTGAATAATAACTCCACCATCATGAAGTGGGTTATTTGGGAAGAAGATAGAAATTAATAAATCACTAGAAATATCTGCATAAAGTTTTTTTGATTTTTCAATATATTCTAGTAATGAATTATCTCTTTCAATAACCATTAAAGCACCAATTCTATTATTTTTTAAATAATCTGCTGCATTTGCAATTTCGTAAACCATTTTTTCTCTTTCATCTACGGTTAATGATTTATGTCTTCCAAGAAGTTGACTTCTTCCTAATTGTTCTAGTACATTTCTAATTTCTGGTTGGAATACAACTATTAAAGCAAGTGGCCCCCAAGTAATAACATAATCAAGTAAATAACCTATGGTAACTAAATCTAATAAATCACTTAATATTTTAAGTGCGACGATAAATAAAATTCCTTTGAATAATAAAACCATTTTTAAGTTTTTTCTTAAATGTTTAAGTATATAATATAAAATCATCCATACAAGTAATATATCGATTAATTTTTTCACAAATATAATTATAGAGTCTAACGTCATTTATACTCCTCCTATCTTTATTATTATAACATAGTTCAAAAATTTATCAAAGTTGTTTATAAAAAAAAGAATAGTAATTTCTATTCTTCTGTTTCTACTATTTCTTCGTCATCTAATTTTGATATAGGCGCTTCTTCAATTTCTTCTTTTTCTTCTTCTGGTTCTTCTTCTTTTTCAGTTGACAAAGTATTGTCATTTTCTTCTGGTACTACTGCTGAATCAAATGTATCATCTTTTGGCTCTTCTGTTTCAGATGAAACTTCTTCAGGAGATGCAAGCAAATCTTCTTTTGATTCTTCTAATTCAAATGAAGGTTCTTCAGTTTCTGGTGTAACTTCTTCAGATAGACTCAAATTTTCTACATCTTCAGTTGGTTTTTCAACTGCTTTTGACTCTTCTGTTTCTAAAGAAGGTGCAGGTTGCTCTACTTTTTCAGTTAAATCTGACCAAGTCATTTTTGATAATTCAGCTTTATTTTCATCCACCGTTTCTGTTTCTTTCTTTTGATTTTTTACATGATTAAGTATTACCCCGATAGAAATTAAAACAACAACTGCTCCAAATAGTAATACTATTATTGTCATCATCATAATATTTTCCTCCAATCCTTTTATTAGCATGTTTTTATTTTAAAACTTCCTAAAAATAGGCTAACCCTCTGTGCTTTCAAAGTTTCAATCATCCGTATTCTATACATCTTGATATTATAAGTATACTATATGATTTTTAAAAATACAACAATAAAAGTCACATTTTGTGAAAACTTTTTTATTTTAAATAATCTTCTCCTTTAAAATGATCATAAAAATATAAGTTAGGATAATCTTGTTGTCTTAAAACTTCATAGGTTGCAACAGCAACTGTATTTGATAAATTAAGAGCTCTTACATTTTCACTCATTGGAACTCGCATACAATGATCTAATTCATTAGTTAATATTTCTTTTGGAATGCCAGTGCTTTCTTTTCCAAAAACTAAATATATATTTTTATCTTTGTCACTAAAATCAAAAGAGGTATGTGGTTTAGTAGCATATCTTGTAAAGTAGTAGTATTCACCATTGTTTTGTTTTTTAAATTGCTCATAATTAGGATAAACGGTATAATCACAAAATTCTGTATAATTAACAGCACATCTTTTTACATATTTTTCTTCAAGTGAAAATCCTAAAGGTTCTATTAAATGAAGTTTAGCTCCTGTTGCAGCACAAGTTCTCATAATATTTCCTGTATTAGCTGGAATTTCTGGTTCATATAAAACAATATTGATCATTAAAATCCAACCTCTTTTAAAAATTTAATAGCGTCTTGATATGATATTTTACCTGTTCTGTTATAAAAATTTGTTATTTTTCCATCTTGTACTACATAAAAATTAGGGATAAAAGTCATATTGATGTTTTTGATGTCTTCACTACCATATTTTTTTTGTAAATCTATAATTTGCTGTTCTAAAACATCATTTTTATTTAGATAAACAAAACTATTGGTAAGATTATTTTTCACGATATAATCATATAATTTTTTTTCAAATACTTTATTTTCTTGATTTGTACTTGAAGCAATATAAATAATAATATTTGGGTTTTCTTGAAGAAAGGTATCAATTTCTGCAAGTTTTACTTCTGGTAATCTTTCTGCGAGGATATTTTCATCAATATTCATATATTGTGTAGCTTTATACCAATTTCCTAAATATATGGTAAGCAAAATAGTCAATATGATAATAACTAACAATATTACATAATTTTTTTTCGGAATTTCTCTCATAACTTCTCCTTTCTAATCTGTTTTTAATTCTTCTGCTGTAACAATTGGAAGTACAATGTTTTCTTCTTCACAATATTTAGAAAAATTTTCTCTAAATTTATTTAATTCTTTTACAATGGAATCTGGATAAATTCTCTTACTGTTTCGAATAGCCATATATACATCTAAAATAGTTACTTCAGGTTCATTTTTAAATAATGCTTCTGAAAAAGCTGCTGTAAGTACAGAAAAGGCTACATCTGGATACATAGCTGAAAGTCCATAGATTCTCTTATATTCTGATGTTGCATCGACGATTGCACGAACAAGTAGTTCATTAAAATAATTGGAATATTTAAATTTAATTCCCGTTTGTTTTTCAATTTTTGGTAAACTTCCCATTAAAATTTTAACTGTTGTTTCTTCATCTGGTTCTTCAATATCAATTTTTTCAAATCTTCTAAGGAAAGCCCTATCTCTTACAATATAAGTATCATATTCAATGGTTGTTGTAGCTCCAATCGCTTTAAGTTCCCCGCGATCAAGTCCAGGTTTTAAAATATTAGCTAAATCCATTGGTCCATCTGAAGATCCTCCAATTAAGGTATGAACTTCATCAATAAATATGATTGTTTTAGATAGTTTTTTTAGTTCTGAAACTAAAACACTAATGACCAATTCGGTTTTCCCTCCAACTTTCATAGTTCCTGTTAAAGACGCTGATGAAAATTTTAATACTCTATATCCTTGAAGAGCTACTGGAACTTCATTTCTTTGAATCAAATAAGCAAGACCTTCTACAATCGCTGTTTTACCAATACCAGGTTTACCTACGAGAAGGGCAGATTTTTCTGGAGTAAGTAATACAATCATTAATTTTTTTATTTCACTTTCTCTTGCAATAGCAGGATTTGTAACATATGTTTTGGCTGTTAAATCTTCTCCATATGTTTCTATAATACTAATATCATCCATGATATTTCCTCCTTTATATACAATTAACCATTATTATTATATATCAATTTAATGAAAAAAAAAAGAAGTTTTATAGGTAAATACACTAATTTATATGTACAAAAATATGATTTTATCAAATAAAAAACTGATAAATCGATGAATTTTTTCTTTTATCTAAGAAAACACTCAAATTGGATATCAGTTAATTATAAGCATTTCTATTTAAATAAACCTTTTAATATTTTATTTAATCCTTTATCAATGATTTTATTAGTAGCTTTATTTGTTACTTTTTTACCTAGTTGATAGCTTAATGAACTTTTTCTTGCTTTTTCTTCTTCTCTTTCTTTTTTTGCTTTTTCTCTTTCTAAAGCAGCATCTAATTTTGCTTTTTCTTTAGCTTCTTTCTCTTCTATTTTTGCCTTTGCTATTTCTTCTTTTTGTTTAGTTTCTTCTTCATATTGTTTTGTGATAATTTCATGAGCTGATTCATTATCGATTTTTTCATCATATTTTCCAGCGTATGGAGAATTATTGATAACTTTCATACGGCTACTTTCATCAATCTCACCCATCATAGATTGTGGTGGAAGAATAGTTGCTTTTTCAACAATTTCAGGAATTCCTTCTTCTGTTTGGAAAGATATTAAAGCTTCTCCCGTACCTAGTTCTAATATTGCATCTTTTGTATCAAAATTAGGATTTTCTCTAAAAGAGTCGGCAACGATTTTTACTACTTTTTGTTCTTGAGGAGTATATGCTCTTAAGGTATGTTGGATTTTATTTCCAAGTTGTGATGCTATTTCATCTGGAATATCTGTTGGTAACTGTGAAATAAAGAATAATCCAATTCCTTTTGAACGAATTAATTTAACAATTTGTGTAATTTGTTTTAATCGATAAAGAGGCATTCCATTAAATAATAGATGTGCTTCGTCAAAGAAAAATACGATTTTTGGTTTATCCACATCACCTACTTCAGGTAGAGTATTATATAAGTCTGTTAGTAACCATAGCATAAAAGATGCATATAAGTCTGGATGTTTAAATAGTTCAACTGCATGTAAAATATTTACAGCTCCTTTGCCAGTTTCAGCATCAAAAGAAATAAAATCACGTATCTCAAGTGATGGTTCTCCAAAAAATTTATCAGCACCTTGATTTTCTAACATTAGTAAGCTTCTTTGAATTACACCAATACTTTGTGTAGTAATATTCCCATACTTTGTTATATAGTCTTGTCTATGATCAGCTACATACTGTAAAACTGATTTTAAGTCACTTAAATCAGATAATTCTAAATTTTCATCTTGAGCCACTCTAAAGACAATTGTTAAATTTCCTTCTTGTGCTTCTGATAAGCCTAACATAATCGATAATATTTCAGGCCCAATATCTTTTATTTTTGCTCTTATTGGATGGCCATTTTCACCATAAACATCCCAAAAACGTACTGGATAGTTAGCAAACTCAAAATCACTTATTTTTAATTTTTCCAGTCTAGATATCATTGATTCACTATTTGTTCCAGTTAGAGCAGTTCCCGATAAATCGCCTTTAACATCGCTAATAAATACGGGAACTCCGGCATTTGAAAAACTTTCTGCTAATACTTTAGCAGTTATAGTTTTACCACTACCTGTTGCTCCTGTAATTATTCCATGTCTATTTGTCATATTAAGTAATAAATTTAATTCTTTATCACCACTTTTCCCAACTAAAATTTTTCCATTTCTATACATACGTTTCCTCCATTCTACTTTATTATATCATGAACTATTTCTTTTTTCATTCTTATTTTTATTTTAATCGAAAAAGAATGAAAAAAATTCATTCTTTATCATACATGTTATTTTATTATTCCTATTTAATTTATTCGCTTAACAGTTAATGTAGCATTCACACCATTACTTAAGCTAATACCTACAGCAAGTAATGCACTCATAGCCATATCGATTACTGATCCAGCCGTTAAAGTAACAATAGTACTACCACTATATATTGAACTTACTCCAACAGATAAAGCTCTAGAAATTACTGTACTTGGAATATTTGCTCCATTATTTCTAACTGCCATAGTGACTGTAGTTGCAATAGCGGCAGTCATATTGCTAAAATAATTTATCTCATAAGCTCCTGCTTGAATTACTATGATAGAGTTTGCAGTAGCATAAGTTGTATTTAAATTTGGTAAGGTCGTAGCTAATGGTATTTGTACTTGTGATCCAATTGTTAAATTGAGTGTCTGCGCTGTATCGCTATATCTGCCACCATACGCATTTAGTCCTGCGGTTGG
>CACZQZ010000045.1 GCA_902783405.1 uncultured Erysipelotrichaceae bacterium | reverse complement strand
TTATGGATTTGGTTTAGGTGCTAGTGGATATGTGGATAATATAAGATATGAAAATACGACGAATTTAAAAAAATATTTGAATGGTAAATATCTTAAAGAAAGTCATTTAGTTGATGTAAAAGAACAAATGCAAAATGAATTTATTTTGGGATTTCGAAAAAGTGATGGAATCAATAAAGAAAAATTTAAACATAAATATGATAAAGATATAAAGAGTATAAGCATAGTAAATGATTTGTTATATAAAAGGTATTTAAAAGAAGATGATAAGAACATCTTTATAAATGAAAAATATCGATATGTAGCTAATGAAGTATTAGTTTACTTTATAGATATGGAGGTATAGTATGGATAAAGTAAATGCATTTAAAAAAGAATTAACTTATATCAAAGATCAAAAATATAGAGAAAATGCAGAAGTTTTAATCAATTTATTGCCAGATTATTTTTTTGAAGTGGCAGCTTCTTCTACAGGAAAGTATCATCCTTCTTTTTCACTTGGTGAAGGAGGACTTTTAAGACATACCAAAGCAGCTGTTCGTATTGCTCATGAAATGTTTAATGATGAAAGTATTACGTCTTCTTTTAGTCCAAAAGAAAAAGATATGATGATTATCGCATTAATGTTACATGATGGACTTAAACATGGAAGAGAAAAATCGGAGTATACGAAATTTGAACATCCAATATTAATTTGTGATTATATAAAAGAAAATAAGGATAAAACAACATTTAGTGATAATGAGATTAGTGCTTTATGTAATATGATTGAAAGTCATATGGGACCATGGAATACCAATAGTTATAGTGATGTAGAGCTTCCGGTACCTAGTAATAAGTATCAAAGATTTGTTCATATGTGTGATTTTTTATCAAGTCGTAAATTTTTAGATGTAAAATTCGAAGGCAATGATATTGTAGATTGACAAGAACAAATGTTTGTAATATACTGTAAGTAGGTGATAAAATGCGGGGAAAATTAATTGTAATTGAAGGAACAGATTGTTCTGGAAAAGAAACACAGTCTGTACTTCTTAAAAATAGACTTAGAAAAGAAGGCATAAGGATAGAACATTTTAGCTATCCAAATTATAATTCACCAACTGGTAAAATTGTTGGAGGACCTTATTTGGGTAAAAAAGAAATAGGGGCTTGCCTTTTTCCAGAAGGAGGCGCTAACGTTGATCCTAAAGTAGCTTCTTTGTATTATGCTGCGGATAGAAAATATAATATTGACAAAATAACCTATTTATTAGATAATGGTGTTCATGTTTTATTAGATCGTTATGTTTATTCAAATATGGCTCATCAAGGAGCTAAAATAAAAGAAAAAGGAAAAAGAATAGATATGTATAATTTTCTAGAACAACTAGAGTTTGGATTATTAGAACTACCAAAACCGGATATTTCTATTTTTCTTCATATGCCTACATTTATGTCAATAGAACTTAGTAAAAACAGGGAATATTTAGATGAACATGAGAAAAGTAAAGAACACTTAATACTCGCAGAAAAATCATTTCAAGAACTGACTAAAAGATATCCTTTTAAAGTCATTGAATGTTATGATGATAAATTAAAAACAATTGAAGAAATACATGAAGAGGTATATCATTATATTTTAAGTTTCATAAGGACATAATTTGTCCTTTTTTTCATACACTTAAATAGGTGATTTCATGAAAAGAAGTTTAATTATGATATTATTATGTTTTTTTATGATACCAAATATAAAGGCAATGGAAACAAGTGCTAGAAGTGCTATTTTAATGGATATAGATAGTGGTAGAATTTTATATTCTAAAAATATTCATCATATACAAAGTGTAGCTTCGATTTCTAAAATTATGACAGCAGTACTTGCTATTGAAAGTGGTAAAATGGAGGAAGAAGTAACGGTTGGAAATGAAATTGATAAAGCTTATGGCTCTGCTATTTATATAAAAAAAGGTGAAAAATTAAAATTAAAAGATTTGGTATACGGACTTATGCTTCGAAGTGGTAATGATGCAGCACTCGCCATTGCAACCAAAGTATCAGGTTCCTTAGATAAGTTTGTAGAAAAAATGAATCAAAAAGCTTTAGAAATTGGAATGAAAAACACAATATTTCAAAATCCTCATGGATTAGATGAATATCCATATACAGGAAATATGTCTACAGCCTATGATATGGCAGTGCTTTCTAGTTATGCGAGTAAAAATAAAGAATATTTAAAAATTGTTGGAACGAAAGAATATAAATTAAAAACCAATTTAAATACTTATTCTTGGCATAATAAAAATAAAATGTTAAGTCAGTATAAATATACAACAGG
>CACZQZ010000044.1 GCA_902783405.1 uncultured Erysipelotrichaceae bacterium | reverse complement strand
TTTAAAGAAACATAGAAGATAAGAATAATTATCATATAATATTTTAAAATATTAAATTTAGATTTTAAGATATAAAGAATGGTTGGAATAAATAAAACAGTCTCTCCAATTAAAATTGTATAAACTAATAATCTAAGGAAAGTATAGCCATACATGCTTTCATATAAATGCATTCTAAGAAATGACGATATAACTATAATAAAAGTAAGAAATACCATAATAATACTTTGAATTTTAATATATTTAGAATTTTCTCTTTCAAATCTTTTTGCTATTAAAATGATCGTAATATTAATCATAGATACAAACATAAGCTGAAAAAATCCTTGTCTTGCATACTCCGCATAATTTACACTAGAACTTACATAATGAAATAATAATGATCTGATTTGAATAAAGTCAAAAATAATATAAATTATATTTAAAACAGTTAATAACAAATGAATTGTAAAAGGATCTTTTTCTTTTTTCTCTTTGAACACTTCTTTTTCTTCTTTATAATTAAAAATAATAAAATTTAAAGATGCACTCATATAAATAAAGAAAATGAACATCGTAATAAGTCTTCCAAGCAAATCTTCACTAAAATATCTTTCAAGAACTTTTCCTATATTAGAAAAGCCTTTAGATAATAGTTCATCGAACATCATATCTGCGGAAGATAATAATGCAAGAACAACACACACAATTGGAAGAATGATGATAATAGATTTAATGATTTTTTTATGTTTTTCACTTAAATGAACTTTTTTTGATATTTTGCCTCCTAAAAGATTAAATATTTTAGAAATACAAGTAAGTGGTTCAAAAATGATTCTTGCTGCATCATTTATGATTTTAGATAATATAAAAGTTGGTTTTATAGTATAAATATAAATCAAGATAAAAAGTCCAAAAATAACCATAAAATTAGATTCGTAAAAAAAAGCATTATCATAAATAAAATACGTTAGAGATAGCAACAAAATTGGAATAATAAACAATAATCCTTTTTTATTTTGAATTTTATTATATTTTTTTAAAACGTATATCACAAACATAAGAACAAGTGGTACAAATAAAATTACCGATAATCCTAATGTTTTTCCATAAAACAAAATAGAATAAAGAATGGTTAATAAAAAAATCCATAAAAATAAATTACTCATTAGCATCCTCCTTTTTATATTCCAAGATATCTCCTGGATTACAATCTAAAACTTCACATATTCTTTCTAATGTAGAAAAACGAATTGCTTTTCCCTTATTGTTTTTTAATATTGATAAATTGGCATTAGTGATACCTATTTTTTCAGCAAGTTCATTTGATGATATCTTTCTTTTAGCCATCATGACATCTAAATTAACAATAATCATAAAATCACCTAAATTGTTAGTTCATTTTCTTCTTTATATTCTAAAGAAGAACGAAATAAATCAGATAGAATATAAAGTGCAATGCCAACACCAAAAAATAAAATACTGATAAATAGGATACTAACGACAAATGCTAAACTATAATCATAAAAGAAAGTTAGAAAAAAACTAATTAAAACAAATACCGAAATCATAAAACTCATATGCATAGCTTTTAGAATTCTATCTAAATTATGATAATGAAATGGATTGTTTTCTTTTAAAGAGTTAAATAATCCTATAAATTGTTCCATCAACATTAAAAAACAAATACCACAAGGATAAATCATGAATAAAAACATATCAAATGGTAGTTTTAATAAAAATAAGATTGGAATTAAAAAGATTAATAATAAAATTCCAAAAATTTTACAAATTTGTAAAAAAATTTTTAAGTAATTACCTATTCCATGGTTACCTCTAATTTTCATAAAACAGCTCCCTTCAAAAAACATTATAACACTGTTTTATTAAAAATCAATATTTTTTTATTGTTTTTCGATAATTTCACATATTTAGAGATTATAAAAAGATAGAACAACTATATTCTATCTTTTACATTATTTTCCATTAATGTTTTTACTTCATTATAAAGTTTTTGATTAGCTTCTTCTAAAGACATATCATCTACTTTAAATGGTTTACCAAAAGTAACTTTTAAGTTTTTACTTCTAAATTTATAATCTCCGGTAATACCAAAAGGTACTAGAAGAGCTCCTGTTTTTTGTGCCATACTAACTGCTCCATATTTAAAAGGAAGTAAAAACTCTTTTGTTCTATTTCTTGTTCCTTCTGGAAAAAGACCGATAGCACCACCATCTTTTAAAACAGCAATAGCAAGACTTTTAGCCATTGGATCTTTTTGTTTTCTATTAACAGAAATGCATCCTGCTCCTTTAAAAAACCAAGCAACTTTTTTGTCATCAAAATATTCTTTTTTAGCCATATAATGTATTCCTCTTTTGGTAGATACAATAGCTAAACATTGATCATACAAGTGCTTATGATTTCCTACAATTAGAATTGGACCTTCTTCTGGAATATTTTCTTTTCCAATAATCGTTGGATGATAATAAAATTTAAAAATAGGTCCTAATATTGCTTTACACAAATAATAAAAAAAAGGTAATTTATGATTCATCGTCACCTACTCCAATATCTGATTTTAAGGCCTCAAAGTCTACTTTTCCAAGTTTTGTTTTTGGAAGTGCTTTTCGGTATACAAAGTCATGTGG
>CACZQZ010000043.1 GCA_902783405.1 uncultured Erysipelotrichaceae bacterium | reverse complement strand
ATAAAAAGAATAAAAATAAATATTTTTCGTATAGTTATATAAAGGAGGATAAAAATGAAAAAAATAATACCTTTTCAAAAAGATATTTCATTTAAAGAAAATTTGGCAGAAATTATTAGTATTTCGTTAGAACATAATATACAAAAAAATAATGAAGAATTTAAAGGAGATTTTATTGTTAGTGGAGAATATAAAATGAGTATGAATTCTACACATATTGATACCTTTAACTTCACTTTACCTTTTGAAATTGAACTTGCAGAACATTATGATACAAAAGACGCTGAAGTGGATATTGATGATTTTTATTATGAAATTGTTGATAATCAAATTTTATCTGTTCATATTGATGTTTTAATTGATAAATTAGAAGAGAAAGAAGAATTACTTGTTAGAAAAATAGATTCTGAAGAAGACAATAAATTTATTGATGAGTTAGAAAAATTGGCTGAACCAGAAATTGAAAAAGAAGAAGAGAAAATAGAAGAAAAAGCAGAAGATGTAGTAAAGGAAGTAATAGAAGAAAATAAATCAAAAAATTTAGACTTAAAAGATGATAGAAGTGTAGAAGAACAAAATGATAATCAAGTTTCATCTATTTTTGATGATTTAATAGATGATAATGAATATAAAACTTATAAAATATATATTGTAAAAGAAGAAGATACTATAGAAAATATCATGGAAAAATATAAAATAACGATTGAAGAAATTAAGAAATATAATGAAATTGGGGAATTAAAAAAAGGAGATAAAATTATTATCCCTTATGTTAAAAGCAAACAAAATTGAAATTAAAGGTAAAATAAAAATTGTACACACTGATAATGGCACGTATGTTTTAAAACCAAAAACTAGAAATATAGAAAAGAATATTCTTCCATATTTAAAAAGTAGAAAATTTGAATATTTTCCTGAAATTATCGAGGAAAATAATGATTATATTATTATGCCATACTTAGAAGATTATGATATTCCAAAAGAGCAGAAAATGATAGATTTAATTGACCTTTTAGGACTATTACATAGTAAAACAACTCATTATAAAGATGTTACAGAAGATGATTACAAAGAAATTTATGAAGATTTAAACAATAATATTTTGTATTTGCAAAGCTATTATGAAGATATGATTGCTTACATTGAAAATAAAGTTTATTATTCTCCAAAAGAATATTTACTAGCTAGAAATATTACAAAGATTTTTTCATCTTTGTATTTTTGTAAACAAGAATTAACATCTTGGTATAATATGGTAAAAGAAAAACGAGAAAAGAGATTAACTGTAATCCATAATAATCTAAGATTAGATCATTTTATACGAAATGAAAAAAGTTATTTTATTAGTTTAGACAAAGCTAAAGTAGATCTACCAGTTTTTGATTTTTATAAACTATACTATAGACATATTTTAGAATATGATTTTAATAAACTATTTAAGAAATATAATAAGATTTATCCTCTTATGGAGGACGAAAAAAAACTTCTTTTTATTTTGGTGTCGCTTCCAGATAAAATAGAATTTGGTGAAAATGAATATGAAAATGTATTAATAGTTAGTAAAATGATTGACAAACTTTATAAATCGGAACATTTTATTTCACCATATTATTCGAAAGAAGGAGAAAAAAATAAGACATAAGAAAATGAAAATTAAAAATAAATTAAATCTAGTAATTACAAAAATAGTTAAAATAAATTGATAAATTAAGATAACTGTAAAAGCAAATAAGCATAAAAACCATTTTGCTTTTCCAAACCACCAATTGTTCATAATATCACCTATAGTATCATATGAAAAAAGAACCTTATTGGTTCTTTTTGTTCACTATATAATCACAAAGAGATAATTTTTTAATTTTAATATGATCATTTGTATTACATTCTAGTAATCTTTCTGGTTTTACATTAGGCCCATGATAGTCTGTACCACCACTAATTAAAAAATCGTATTTTTTAATTTTTTCTAATAAATATTTTCGGTATGATGAATTATGTGATGGGTGATATAATTCTATCGCATCTACATTCTTATTTTTAATATAGCTTAAAAAATGATCTAATTGATTTTCATCAAATTTATTACTGATAATATGAGCAATACTAATACAACCTCCAGCATTTTTAATAACGTCAAATATTTCCTCTGGCGAAAAACATTTTCGAAATGGTTTTGTTTTTTCAAAAACGGGAATCAAATATTTTGAAAAAGCTTCATCCATATTTTTAACATAACGATGCTTTATTAAAAGTAATGCAATATCTGGTCTTCCAAAGTCTTTCTTTTTAAATATTTTATCAATTTCTTCTTTACTAAAATGAATATTATAATCCGTTTTTAATTCTTCTAATAATAAGAAAAAATTATGATAATTGTTTCTTCTTTTTTGAGATAATAAATATAATAAATATTGATTTTGTAAATCCATATCATAACCTAAAATATGAAGTCTGGAACCATAAGTATCAATAATAGGCTTTGAACTAAACTCACAGCCATTAATAATGTTTATATGGTGTACATTCATTTCTTTTAAAGTTTTGTAAGCGTCAATAGTATCATGATCTGTAATGGATATTGTTTTTAAGTCTGTCTTTTTAATCATTTGATATAATTCTCTTATATCATATTCTCCGTCCGATGCACTGGTATGGATGTGCATATTAATATATTTTCTCATACTACTCACTCCTATAATTGTATTATAACGTAAAAATTGTTATAATTAAAATATATATATGTTATGTGGATATAACTGGAGGTTATTATGAATGTGAATTTAGAATTGTATCGGATTTTTTATGTTGTAGCCAAACATAAAAATATTACTAAAGCAAGTAAAGAACTGTGTATTTCTCAACCTGCTGTTTCAAAACATATTAAGAATTTAGAAGAAAGTCTTGGAATAACTCTTTTCATTAGGACGCCAAAAGGATTAATTATAACAGAATCAGGAGAAGCCATTTTAAAGAAAGTGAAAGAAGCACTTATGCTTCTTGATCATGCATTAGGAAACGCTGAAGATTATAGAGAACTTAGAAAAGGTACTATTTCCATTGGTATTAGTACATCGTTAACCAAAATATATCTTATTCATTACTTGACCATTTTTCACAAAAAATATCCTAATATAGCGATTGATATAGCTACAGATGACGGTGAAACTTTAAAAGAAAAATTAAAAGATGGTAGTATTGATTTATTATTTTCTAAAATCAATTCAAAAGATTCATTATCTTTCTCCGTTAATAAATTAGGAACATTTCATTATATTTTTGTTTGTAACAAAGAATTTTATCATAAATTAAAGGGGAAAATAACAAAAAAAGATTTAGAAAAAAATCCCTTGATTCTTCAGTCGATAAAATCAAATTCTAGAAAAAATTTTGAAAAGTTTTGTTTACAATACGATATTAACTCAGAATCAATAATGGATATTGATAGTTCTAATCTCCTTATCTCTTTTATAAAATATGGATATGGTATAGGTTTTATAACTAAAGAATATGCTTTAAAAGAATTAAAAGAAAAGGAATTATATGAATTATCTTGTGAATTTGAATTACCTGTACAAGATTTTGGATATTTAGTTTTAAAGGAAAGCATGAGTAATGTTGCAGTAAAAAAACTAATTGAACTTATTTCTTAGATTTGACAAATAAAAAAAAGGTAGTACAATATTGTTCATTAGAAAGGGGTTTTATTATGCTTAACATACTTGAAAATGTTACATGTGGTAGTCTTGAAATTTCTTTTAGTAGACAAATTCCATATATTATACATACTATTATTACATTGATTAAGATTGCTGTACCTATTTTACTTATTATTTATGGAATGCTCGATTTAGGAAAATCAGTTATTGCACAAAAAGAAGATGAGATAAAAAAAGGACAACAATTATTTATAAAAAGATGCGTAACAGCAGCTATTGTATTTTTTATCGTTACGATTGTAGAATTTTTAATTAATTTAGTAGGTGGAGATGAAGAGGCAAATATTAATTCTTGTTTAAAATGTTTTGTCAATAATGATGAAAGTTGTATTGTTGTAAGTGATAGTAAAGAATTTATTACTTTACCTACGCCAACTCCAAGTAGTAATTCATAACATAAAATTAAAAGAAAATAATATTTAAAGGGAATATAAATTTTTATAATCTCTTTTTTTTATTAAAAAAAATCGGTATAATATTATTAGGTGGTATTATGTCAAAAGTAAAAGTAATGGATGAAATATTAGCAAATAAAATAGCAGCTGGAGAAGTAGTAGAAAGATGTGTTTCTGTTGTAAAAGAACTTGTAGAAAATGCTATTGATGCAGAAAGTACCAATATTAAAATAGAACTTATCGATGCTGGTATTAAAGAAATAAAAGTTACAGATAATGGAATTGGTATGGAAAAAGAAGATGCTGTTCTTGCTTTTCAAAGACATGCTACTAGCAAAATTTATGATGAAGATGATTTATTTAGAATTGACACTCTAGGGTTTAGAGGAGAAGCACTTCCTTCAATTTCATCAGTTTCTAAAGTAGAATTAATAACGTCTACTGGAGAAGTTGGAACCTGTATTCATATTGAAGGAGGACATATATTAGATGTAAAACCTGCTGAAGCAAGGAGAGGAACTTCCATTACAGTAAAAGAATTATTTTATAATGTACCAGCGAGACTAAAACACATGAAAAGTTTATATGCTGAACTTGCCAATGTAACAGATTATATAAATAAAATAGCTTTATCTTATCCAAATATTAGGTTTACTTTATATAATAATGGAAATGTATTATTAAATACCGATGGAAGTGGTAGTTTACTTAAAACAATTCGTTTTGTATATGGAATTTCACTTGCAAAAAAAATGATTGAAGTTAAAGCAGAAAATGATGATTATATGATAAGTGGTTATATCTCTCTTCCAGAAATACATCGTTCTAGTAAGAATTCTATGGTTATTCTTGTCAACAATAGAGTAGTAAGAAATACTATTATCAATAGAGTCATTAATGATGCTTATCATTCTTATAAACCAGATAATCGTTATCCTGTAGTTGTTTTAAATATATCTGTAGATACTTCTTTAGTAGATGTTAATATTCATCCAACTAAAATGGATGTTAAATTTAGTAAGATGGAAGAATTAACTTCTTTAATTCAAACAATGATTCAAAATAAACTAAAAGAGATTAATTTAATTCCACATATTGATAGTAATGCAATTTTTAAAGAAGAAGAGAAAAAAGATCTTATTAAACCAAGATATGAAGAAGTTACCTTACAATTGGAAAGAGAAGAAAGTACTACAAAAATAGAGCAAACTATTGATGAAGAAGAAACTCCTTACATTGTAAATGACAAATTATTACCGAAAGAAGAAGGTATAGACAAAGAAATTAAAAATCAAGTAGAAGAGAATGAAAAAGAAGAAAGACTTCCTGAAATATATCCAATTGGTTCAGTTCATGGAACATATTTGATTTGTCAAAATGAACTTGGTATGTATATGATTGATCAACATGCAGCTAAAGAAAGAGTAAATTATGAGATTTGTTTAGAACATTTAACTCATCCTACACATTTAAAAACAGATTTGTTATTTCCAATTATTATTGAATTATCTAATAGTGAATTTGTTATTATGAAACAAAATATGGAAATACTTAAAAATATGGATTTTGATGTAGATGAATTTGGCATCAATTCAATCATTATCAAATCCCATCCTGTTTGGATTCCAAAAGAAAATGAGGAAGCAGCTATCAGAAAAGTAGTGGAACTTGTTATATTAGAAGAAAAAAATTTTGATTTAGCTAAATTTTATGATCATATTGCGGCTACTATGGCTTGTAAAATGTCTATTAAAGCTAACGACTTAATTACTATAAAAGAAATGGAAAACTTAATTAAAGATTTACGAAATTGTAAAAATCCATTTCATTGTCCTCATGGAAGACCAACTATTATTTTTTACTCTAAAGCAGAATTAGAAAAATTATTCAAAAGAAGCGGATTTTAATGTTGAAAATTGTAAATACGTGATATAATAATACCAATTGAGGTGGAAACATGAAAAATGTCAAAGAACAAATTATCATTTTGTTAAAAAATTACATTAGTGGAATCGAATCTCATTTAGAAAATTCCTATGAAGTATTGAAAAAAAGAGAATTAATTCAAAATTTTTTGAATAAAAATAAAGATATTGATTTAATTTTAGAAAACGAATTAGATTATTTAAAAGAATTAACAATTGATATTTTTGGAGAAGAAAGTAAACAAAAACTTATCATTAATCGAATTTCTTTTATTTATGAGGGAACCAAGATATGTGATGATTTGCCACAATTAAATGGTGCAAAAAAAGAACTTGCATCTTTATTAGAAGAATTAAGACGTAAAATAAAAGATTATGATAATGATGTGGATCGAATATCTAAAAATAATGACAAAATATTAGAAAAAACACAAATTTATCGTGTAGCAATCACATCTTTAGAAAATGGTGAATATATCAAAAATAGTAAGACAATAACCGATGTTATTTTAAATAGTGATATTACAGAAAGTGAAATGTATTATTATATTCTTTATCTAACAAAATTAAATGCAAAAAAACTAGAAGGAAAAGAAAGTGTTGAAGATATTTCTTTTGAAGAAAGAGATATACAAAAAAAAGATTATATAAAAGAATATTTTGATATTATAAAAAATAGTGATTTTTCTTCTTTAAAAAATATATTGCCTCTAAAAAATATGAGTAATTTTGATGAATTAAAGTCTTCATTACTATCTTTATTTGAAGATGAAATACGTATATTTAAAAAAGAATTACAAGATAATTCTGATTTATATCATCAAAGAATATTAGAACAACTACAAAAGAATTATAATTATTTAAAGGAATATAGTAATGAACCTAAAATTAATAAAATAGTTAATAATGAAATGATTTACAAATTACCACAAATTAGAAATAACATTATTATGGAAGATTTTAGAAAAGAAAATTTTAATAAAAAAGATTTTAAAGATATCATTGAACTTTTAAAAGAATTTAGACAAGGAAAAATAAAAAAAGAAGAGGCCTTTTATAATAAATTAATCAATACATATAAAATAACTAAAAATGATGTTAATATTATTATTATTAATGTCAAAGAAAATACTTTTGTAGCGATAAAACTATATCATTTTGGTTCTACCAATGTAGAAAAAGATGTTTTAGAAAGATTAAATAGATATAAAGAAGAATTAGAACTTTTGATTGATGAATTAAATAACCCAGTTGGATACAAAGAAATTATGGATTCAAATGAACTTCAAGAAAAGATTATTTTTGATACACTAACATTAAATGCAAAGGTGGGATAATATGATGAGTACAGAAGAAAAGATTATGCAAGAAAAACTTGAAAATTTATATCAAGATATGCTTGGGGAAATTATAACTTATATGGATCAAAAAAAGTTAACACTAAAAGATATCGCTGAACATTTACCTGATAAAATTGATGGATTAGCGTCATATTTCTCATTAGAACAAAAAAATTTTAGTGTCTATCATGAATTATTAAAAATTGTAAAGGAGTGGTAAAATGAATGGACTTTTAAATACTTTAAGTGAAAATATTATTTTATCACAGAAAAAAGTGGAAAACTTAAAAGAAAGTATTTCATCGTTAGAGGAAAAAATAAATGTTATGCAAAACTTATCTATTACTTTAAATCCAAATGATGTGAAAACTGTTTTATCTGTTTCAGATGATTTGATGGAAGAAGTGTTAAAACAAAGTTATGATAGTCAATCATTTGAAGAGGTAAAAAAGCAAATGCAAGTTATTCGTTATTTTATTCCTCAAATGGAATCATTAGAACTTTCACTTACTAGTAAACAAGAAAATTTATGCAAAGAATTTATTGAAAATTTTATGTATACATTGAGAGGTGTAAATACAAGCCACAGAGATGTAAAGAAGTTGTTAGATGATACAGAAAAAAAACTAGAGTTTGATAAACAATTAAAAAATGATTTAAAGAATTTAACAAACTATGTTTCAACGGATTTATTAAATCGAATTGATGTTTTTTTGGAACGTCAAAATATTTCATATCAATCTAAAATTAATATGATTATTTCTATTTTAGATTATAATGATAGTTTTTATATAGAATCATTATTTTAAATAGATGTCCGTTTTTTTAGATTTTTGGAGAATGTGACAAAAATAATTTATTTTATCTTAAGTAAAAATCTTTAAGAAACAATTTTGTCTACTTATATTCCTTTCTATATATAGGAAGGAAAAGCTTAATGAAGAATGAAAGAAAAACTTTCATTCTTTTTCATATTGTTGTAAAATAGATATAGAAAGAGGTTTTAAAAATGCTAAATATTCAAACAGATTCTAGAAAAATAAAAAAAGGTGATATTTTTGTCGCAGTTAAATGTGAAGTAAATGATGGACATGCTTATGTAGAAAAAGCTATTGAAAATGGAGCTTCTAAAGTAGTTGTAGAAAGAGGAGAGTATTCAGTACCTACCGAAATTGTTCCAGATACTAGAGAATATTTAAAAAAATATTTAAAAGAAAACTATGATCAATATGTGAATGAGATGACTCTAATCGGTATTACTGGTACAAATGGAAAAACGACAAGTAGTTATCTACTTTATCAAGCATTAAATGCTCTTGGAATAAAAACTGCATACATAGGAACTATAGGTTTTTATTTAGAAAAAAGAGAATGTTTACTACCAAACACTAGTGTTGATTTATGTGATACATATGACCTACTTATGAAAGCTTATGATAAAGGTTTTAAAACGGTAGTATTAGAGACAAGTAGTCATGCTTTATATAACAAAAGGCTTGACATTCTATCATTTGACTATGCTGTATTTACAAATTTAACCCAGGATCATTTGGATTACCATAAAACAATGGAAAACTATGCTAAAGCAAAAGAAATATTATT
>CACZQZ010000042.1 GCA_902783405.1 uncultured Erysipelotrichaceae bacterium | reverse complement strand
GATTTAACTAAATATGATGTTTAATTAATCTAAATGATTTTTTCTAAATTCCTTTAAGAGCTTTGTTAAAGCTCTTTTTTCAATTCTAGAAACATAACTTCTAGATATATTCATTTTCTTAGCAATCTCTCTTTGTGTTAGTTCATCATTATGATCTAAACCATATCTTTTTATGATAATATCTTTCTCTCTATCATCTAAAATATCAAAGTATTTTTTTAATGATTTAATATTATCTTTTTGATAAATATCTAATACAAAATCAGGTTTTGGTGTTTTTAAAATATCCAAAAAAGTTATTTCATTTCCATCTTTATCAAATCCTACGGATTCATTAAGACTAATATTTTTATTATTTTTTTTATCATTTCGATAAAACATTAAAATTTCATTTTCAATACATCTTGCACAATAAGTTGTAAGTTTAGTACCATGTCTACCTGAATAACTATCGATTCCTTTAATTAATCCAATCGTTCCAATACTAATTAAATCATCAGTATTATTACTATGCTCATATTTTTTTACAATGTGTGCTACTAATCTTAGATTATGTTCAATAAGTTTACATCTGGCATCTTCATCATTTTCTTTCAATCTTTCTAAATACATTTCTTCTTCTTCTTTGGTTAAAGGATCTGGAAATATATTATTAGAGTAAGCAGCACATAGTATATAAAAATCTTCAAAAAATTTTTTAAAAAAATCAAACAAAATATCACTTCCTAATAAAGAATATGTTTAAAAAATTAAAAATTATTTTGTCCTATAATTAATTTGAATAAAGTTTGACTTTTTGTATATCTTATGCTAATATGTATATAGATGAAGAAATCTTCATACAATAAAAAAAGGAACACTTAATTCGCTATGTTGAGTGTTGCCGTAATATTTACATTCCACCTAAACTATGCTATAGTTAGGTGGATTTCTTTTATATTAAAACTATAAAAAGTAATAACAGTAAAAGAAGGATAAAAATGAGTAATACTCCGATTAAAAAATCTTTCTTATTCAAGTTATCGCCTCCCTTCATTTGAAGTTTGGTTCCACCCAACTTATTAAATGTCCCTATATAAATTATACCATATGTGAAATAGACTAACAATATAAAAGAAGAACAATTTACGAAATAAAAAAAAGTTGATATAATAGAAAAAGATAGAAGGAGAGATTTATGAAGTTAATTGTGGAAATGTTTAATGGCTTTTGTATGGCATTAGCTGATAGTGTTCCAGGAGTTAGTGGGGGAACAATTGCTTTTATTTTAGGATTTTATGATAAATTTATAGAATCACTTAACAATATTGTCAGTAAAGATAAGGAAAAAAGAAAAACAGCACTCACTTTTTTGATTAAATTAGGTATTGGTTGGGTTATTGGAATGATACTTGCTGCTTTAGTTTTAACTAGTTTATTTGAAAAAGAAATTTATAAAATAAGTTCTTTATTTATTGGATTTATTATTTTTGCTATTCCTTTGATTATAAAAGAAGAAAAAAAATCCTTAAAAGGAAAATATCAAAATATTATATTTTTAATTTTAGGTATTATTCTTGTATCTTTAATAACTTATTTTAATCCAGTAGGGGCAAGTACAAAAGATGTTAATATAACCAATTTAAATTTAGGTATGGCTATTTATATTTTTATATGTGCTATGGTAGCAATATCAGCTATGGTTTTACCTGGAATATCTGGTTCTACTTTATTACTTATTTTTGGACTTTATATTCCAATTATGACAGCTGTTAAAGAAATAATACATTTAAATTTTAATTATTTACTTCCAATTATTATTTTTGGATTAGGTGTAATTACAGGAATTATTTTAATTATAAGATTTATTAAGATAGCTTTAGAAAAATATAGATCACACACAATATATATGATTTTAGGTCTTATGATAGGATCTATTTATGCTATTATCATGGGACCTACTACTTTAGATATACCAAAAGAACCTATGAATTTAGAAAATTTTAATATTATTTTCTTTATTGTAGGTGGGATTGTTATTCTAGGACTACAAAAGATAAAAGAAAATTTAGAAAAAAAAATTAACGAATAACGTTAATTTTTTAGTATCCAATAATTTGAATATATATACTTGTTACACATAATAAACTAAATAATAGTGTAATCATAGATAGTAATATTATTTCTAGAAAACCATTAGGATAACGATTATTTTTAAGTTCATAAACCTTTGGTCTCATTTCATTTTGATAAGATAATTTATTTTGCTGTTTTCTATGACTAATTTCTTCTATTAAATATTGCTTTTGATTTGCTGGAATATTCATAGACTGAATTGTTTCAATAAAGTGATCATCTTCATATAAATTATTTAAAGTATTACTATCTAATATTTCAAAATTATTTGTTATTTCTGTATCTTTTTGTAAATTTATCCATGGAGTACTTTCTATATACTTATCATATTCATTTATGATTTGATTGTAAAAATCATCTCTTAATTCTGCTATGTTACTAAATTTTTCATCATTTTTAAGTTCTTCCAATAATGCATCTTTGGATTTAAAAAAACCTTTATGAATTTTTTGAATAATATCCGTTATATAGTTTTGAACGTACTGATTGTCATCTACTTCTTTCATAGTCTTCACCTATTGTAATAATAACACAAATGATACATAAAAAGCAACTTTTATTTAATATTAAAAAAAATATATCATAAAATACATTAGGTGATAAAATGAAGAAAAAAAAACATCATTATGTATTTAAATTTATGTTTATAGTTTTATTAACCTTAGTTTGTATGATTGCTTTAAAACAAAATGCATCTTTTAAAAAGTGGTTTAACAAACAAGTATATGAGAAAAATATGAATTTTGCTTATGTAAATACGCTATATAAAAAATATTTTGGTTCATCTTTTCCTTTTGAAATAAAAGATAAATCACAGACTGTTTTTCACGAAAAATTAGAATATGAAAAAGCAAATTTATATTTGGATGGTGTTAAATTAACTGTAAAAGATCATTATCTAGTACCCATTTTGAATACTGGTATGGTTGTTTTTATTGGCAAAAAAGAAGGATATGGAAATACTGTAATTGTAGAAGAATCTAATGGAGTAGAAGTTTGGTATGGAAATATAAAGCAAATCGATGTCAATATTTATGACTTAAAAGAAAAAGGAGAATATTTAGGAGAAGCATCTAAAGAAATATATTTAGTATTTAAGAAGGATGGAAAGATTTTAAATTATAAAGACTATATCTAAAATAGAAGTTCATCCACTTTTTTATATTGTTTGTTTTTTATGCTTGATAACAGGTTATTTTAGAAAATATACCTTTTTTCTTTTCCTTCTTTTGATTCATGAATTAGGGCATATCTTAGTAGGGTGTACTTTGTCTTGGAAAATAAAAAAAATAAAAATTTTGCCTTTTGGTGGAATAACTATTTTTGAAAATCCAATTAATATTCCCTTAAAACAAGAATTTTTAGTAAGTATTTCAGGAGTAATGTTCCAAACATTAGGTTCATTTATTTTATCAAAATTTTACGATAAAACTTTATTTATAAATATTCATTACACTTTACTTATCTTTAATTTACTTCCTATTTTTCCATTAGATGGTTCTAAAATATGGAATGTTTTTTTTAATTATTTTCTTCCTTTTAAAAAAAGTCATATATGTAGTATTATTATTTCTAGCTGCTTTCTTTTTTTATTAGTGATATCTTTAAAATCATTTTCTTCACTTTTAATTTTCTTCTTTTTAATTAGAACGGAAATAACAGAAATAAAAAATCACAAAGTGTATTTTTATAAGTTTTTATTAGAAAGATATATGTATTCTTTTGATTATTCTAAGATTCTTTATATTCATAATATAGAGCAAATGAGAAAAGAATATTATCATTATATTCGTTTTCAAAGTGAAAAAACATTTCTTAAAAAACTATTTGAGTAGTTTTTTTCTATATATTTAGTATAAAATAATTGACAAAATCATTATAAAACATTATTATAAATTATAACAAATCGGGTAGTAGGGGGTTTTTATGGAATTAATGGATACTTTAAATCAATTTTTTAAAGCTTATAAAAAACAAATTAGTATTGATGAATTGATAACAAAATTAAAAATTAAAAATGATGAAATTAATCTTGTTTTAGAAGCGCTATTTAGTTTAGAAAAAGCAGGAAAAATTTATTATGACAAAAATAATACTTACATGCATGTTTCAAAAGATTTTTACTTGCATCATGGCATCTTACATAAATCAAAATCTGGACAATTTTTTATAAAAACAAAAGATGGTAATAGAATTACAATCAAAGGAATAGATTTAGCAGAAGGAAAATGTGTTTTTGTTCAAATCATAGAATCTGCTAAAAAACATCCAAAATATTTTGAAGGTAAAATTATAAGAACCGTAAAAAAAGAAAATCCAAAACAAAAGATTTCATTTATTGTTCAAGAAAAATTAAGAAATGAAGGAAATTATTTTTATATTCGTTATCAAGATAAAAGAATATTTATTCCAAAAGAAAGTCTTCATACCGCATTTGCGGAAGATACCGTAAATGTACAAATTAATGGAAATGTTGGAAGAGTTATTGACGTTATTAAAAGACATAATAATAAACATATTTTTGAATGTAAAATGATTCAAGGAAAACAAAAATGGATACCAATTGGGCCTTCTTATGGCATGTATACTTTAAAAGATAAAACATTTAATCCAGGAGATCTTATTCAGGCTGAAATAGAAGGAGATACCATTAATTTTGTAAAAAAAATAGATAAAAGTAATACTATTCAAGATAAAATCAATGCCCTAGTTTTAGATTATGGATTTTCTTCTGATTTTTCTTTAAAATCATTAGAAGAAGTCAAAAAAATTTCAAATCAAATTCCGGAGGAAGAAATAAAGAAAAGAGTAGATCTTAGAAATTTAGAAACTTTTACCATTGATCCTGTAGATGCTAAAGACTTAGATGACGCTGTATCATTAGAATGCATTGATGATATTTATCACTTATATGTACACCTAGCTAATCCTGCTTACTATGTAAAACTAAATTCAGAAATGTTTAAAGAAGCCTTTAGAAGATGTTTTAGCGTATATCCTGCCTCTAGTGTTATTCCTTTACTATCAGAAGAATTATCAAATGGGGTATGCTCTTTAAATGAAAATGGTGATAAGTTAGCTTTTACTTTAGAATTTTTCATCGATAAAAACGGAAAAATTATGGATTTTAAAGTTTATAAAAGCATTATCAAAAGTGATAAACAAATGAATTATGATACTGTAAATAAATGTTTTGATGGAGATATCGATGAAAGCTATAAACCATTTCTTCCCACTCTTTATAAAATAAAAGAATTATCGGATATTTTGCAAAATATAAAAACATCTAGAGGAGCTATTTCTTTAGAAAATGATGAAGTAAATGTCGAAGTAGATGAGTCTGGTAATCCTATCTCTATTTTAAATAATCAAAGAGGAATTGCTGAAAATATGATTGAAAATATCATGCTTTTATCTAATGAACAAATTACGAAGTTTGCTTATTATTTAGAACTTCCTTGGTTTTACCGAAATCATGAGCAACCTACTGTACAAAAACAAGCTAATTTAAAAAATAATTTATCACAAAAAGGATATTTTATTCAAAAAATAGGAAATATTGATAGACCAGAATTATTACAAAGAATTTTAGTAAATTTAACGAAAGGGAAGAATAAAGAAGAAAGAAAATATATATCCTCTTTCTTTGCTAAATCAATGAGTAGAGCTTATTATAGCAATAATAGTATTGGTCATTATGGACTTGCACTAGATCATTATGGTACATTTACATCTCCAGCTAGAAGAATTACTGATTTTATAAATCAAATGGTTATAGATGAATTTTTAGAAAATGGAATAGAAACAAAAAAAATGGATATTTTTAAAGAAATTACCGAAAATTCTTCAGAATACATCTCAGAAAAACAAAAAGATGCTGATAATTTAGAAGTCGCTATCGATGAAATCCTTTTAAATACTTATGCTGAAAAATTTATCGATAAAGAATTAAATGCAAAAATTATTTTTATCAGTAATAAAACTATTCATATTAAAACAGAAAATGGACTTGTAGGAGTCATACCATCAAACAAAAAAATAAAAGTGCAGAAAGGCTTTGCTTTTATGAATGACACATCATATAAAGTTAATGATCCTATTAAAGTAGTTTTACAAAAAATAGAGGATAAAGATTTTATCTTTGATACTCCTAGAGAATTACATAAACAATTGATAAAAAAGTAACAATTTAAAAATTGTTATTTTTTTTGACACTTTTTTAAAATCTACTAGAGTAGTATTTAGATAAGGAGGTTTCTATGAGAAGAAGATTTAAAGCTAAAAAGAGAAAAAATATATCTAAAAAAATCATTATGATTCTTTTATTACTTTTTATTGGTATCGTTATATATTTTACCTTTTATGGTATAAAAAAAATATTTTCTTTAAAAATTATAGATTATCTATTAAGTGATAATAAAAGTATAGAAATGTATCAAAAAGATTCCAAAGAATACTTTGATGGATTAACAGGTCTTTTATCTAGAATGAATATAAATCAACCTATCTCACTTTTAGAAAAAGAATTTTATTTTGAAAATAAAAAAGAAGTTAAAAAAACAGTATTTTATTTTCAAAAAAATGAGAAACAAGAAAATGATAAGGATAAACCTTTTGTCTATATTTATAATACACATGAATCAGAAGGATATGATGCAGGTTCTTTTAAAAATTTAAATGTGACTACAAATGTTCATACGGCATCTTTAGAATTAAAAGAAAAATTAGAAAAAATGAATATTACTGTTTTAGTCGAAGAAAGACGTATGAGTGATTATTTAAAACAGAATAACTTAGATTATGGAAAAAGTTATTATGCAAGTAGGTTTTATTTGAAAGACACTTTAAATAAATATAATCCGAATCTAATTATCGATTTTCATAGAGATGCACTATCTAAAAATTTATCGACTGCTTCTTTTAACAATAAAAGTTATGCAAAAATTATGTTTGTGATAGGAAAAGCTTCTTCAAATTATATTAAAATCAAACAAAATAGTGAAAAAATGAATCAAATTATAAAAAATAAATATCCAAGTTTAACTAGAGGTGTTTTTGAAAGAGATGGTGCTTATTATAACCAAGATATAAATGAAAATATGATTTTACTTGAAGTGGGAGGTCAAGAAAATACATATGATGAAGTACTAAATACAGTTGATATTTTATCTGAGGTAATTAAAGAATATGTAGGAGGATAACATGAAGACACAAAAAATTTTAAATCGAATCTTTCGGTATCTTTTAATTTTTCTATTTATTATTTATTTAACGCTTTATTTTTCACTTCAAACAGGATATTATGAATATGAGAATAAAAAAAAGAATATTTTAACAGAAGAAAAAATAAAACAGTTCGAAGAAGATATAGAAAAAGGAAAAGATATTACCATTGAAGATTACCTAAAAGATACCTATATTGATTATGGTAATAAAACTTCTAAATTTGGAAAAAAAATATCTATAAAATTTAGTAAAACAGTTAAAAGAAGTGTAGAATCTTTTTTTAACGGATTAAATCATATGATTGATGAATAATATCAAAAAAAGAAGTTATGAGCGAACTTCTCTTTTTATTAATTTAGCATGCATTACTAATTTGTCTGTTTTATTAAAACAAGTAGATAAAGTTATAATTCTATCATTTTCATTTATATTTGTATTAAAGTTATAATCACTTCTATTTTTTAGCATATCGGCAAAATTTTTAAATTCTTTATTATCATTAAAATTAATTTGCAAATAATCACTAGTTGTAGGAATTCTATATACGCTAAATACTTGCCATAATGTGTTTTCTTTTTCAGTAGATAGTTTTATAACATAATTGTCTGTATTTTTAAGCCAACCACTTGTTAAAACATTTTTAAGTGTTCCAAACATAATATTATCAAGTCTACCATGTGCATAGATAATCATGTTTCTATCGGATAAACTATTTCGATAATCTAAAAATACCCATCCTGCTTCATTATAAGTTTTATCAAAGGAATGTGTAAGATAATAATCGTTATCTTTTGTTTGAACAACAGGATAATTGATATTGGTGCCATTGACTTTGATAAAACAAGTAGTATCTTTATTTTTTTCTTTTAATTTTTTAAAATCGACACTGATTAGATTCATTTTTATGTAATCCCAGTAAGGATTATCTTCATCGATATCTTCCTGCTCTATAATTTCTGTTTTTTTATTATCTTTGATTTCTGTAACTTCAGTGGTATTCTCAATATCAGAAATTTCTTCTTTTGCTTTATTAGAATCCATTTTCCAATGAATGATTTTCATTAAACTAAAAATAAAGACAATAAAACAAATAAGTATAAATAAACATAAGAATGCATTTTTCCATTTTATTTTTCTTTTCATATAATTACCTCTAGAAACATTATAGCACACAAAAGTTTCTATTACACCATAAATTATGATATACTTTTATTAGAAAGTGGTGAAGCTATGAAAAAAAAGAATATGGGATTATATATTGGATTACTTATTTTATTGATAATTATTTGTGTTATTTCTGTTATGTTTTTTAAAAAGAATCGTAATAATGAATATGAATTAGTTAAATATGATGATAGTGATTTTGCATTCATTCATAATATTAATGAATATCAAGAATATAAAGAAAATGAACGAGATTTTTATACAGAAGATGAAGAACTTACCGAAGAAGATTTTTCTGGGAAGATTTACTTATTATATTCTAAAATAGAAGACTCTTGTTCAGAAAGAACTTATTTTAAAAAGGCTGTTTATGAAGATGGTATAAATAAAATATATTTTGATGCTGAAAAGGGATGTGGAGTATGTGCACCACAAAAAGTTACTTATATTATAGAAATAGAAAAAGAAAGTAATGAAATAGAAACATATGTAAAAAATATAAAGGAAGTACATTGTGATCCAAATATTGCTTATAAACCAATGATATATATTTATCCAGAAAAAGATATAGATTTAACTGTAAAATTAGGAAATTCTAATCTTTTATTACATACTTATCCAAAGTATAAAAACGAATGGAAAATAAGAGTAAGTAAAAATGGAAATATTTATGATTACAAAACCAAAAGAAATTATTATGGATTATATTGGGAAGCTATTGATGATGTCAAATTAAATGAAAATGAAGGATTTGTTGTAAAAGGAGAGGATACCGTATCTTTCTTAGAAGATAAATTAGAAATTCTTGGATTAAATGAAAGAGAGATAAATGAATTCATCGTTTATTGGATGGATAAATTAGAATATAATCCTTACAATTTCATAAGATTTAGAAGTATGGATGAAATGAATCGTATGATGCCACTAAACTTTAGTGAAACACCAGATACTGTAATTAGAGTTCTTATGGAATTTAAGCCATTAGATAAGTATAAAAAAGTTAAAAAACAAACGCTTAAAAAAGTAGAAAGAAAAGGATTTACTGTTGCCGAGTGGGGAGGAACAGAGTACAAATAATATTTTATAAAATAAAAACAATTATTAGTAAAAAAAATTGCCAAAACAGAATAATTATGATAATATGTATTTAGCAAGGAACATTGCATAAAATAAAAAAGAGGAACATTTAATTTCGCAAGTGAATGTTACCTCTAATTGATTAGATTCGACACTCTATCGTGCTGAAAAGCTGAGAGTGTCTATTTTTTTATGGTCCATACCAATAAGGTGAGAAGCAATAAAATGATACAGATGTACCTACATAGTTTAATTACATAAACTCGTTTTTTCATTGTATCCCTCCTTTCCATTTCAAGATTGGAGGATGACACTCACATTAAATGTTCCTATTTGAATTATACTATTAGTAAATATTAAAAACAAGTAAACAAAGAAAATATCAATAAAAAAAATATTTTTAGCACTTTTTTGTTGACTTTGCTAAAAATAAAGCATATACTTATATTAGCACCAAAAAAAACAGAGTGCTAAAGGAGCGTGATGTATGATTAATCAAAGACAAAAAGATCTTTTAAAGTACATTGTGGAAGATTACATAAAAACAGCTCATCCGATTGGATCTAAGTCCCTTTGTGAAAAACTAGATTGCTCTAGTGCAACCATTCGAAATGAGATGAGTTATCTGGAAGAAATCGGTCTTTTAGAGAAAACTCACACATCTTCAGGAAGAATTCCATCGGAAAAAGGATATCGGTTTTATGTAGATAACATTATGAAACCAAAAGAATTAACTGGAGAAGACGTTTTAAAACTTCAAACGATATTTCGCAATAATTCACTCATGTTATCTGATACGATACTTAGGAGTATGGAAATCATATCTGAACTAACTAGTTATACAGCCATCGTTCTTGGAAAATCTTCAAAAGATAATAAAGTAAGCAAAATTGAAGTTGTTCCACTTGATGAAAATAATTTTATTGCTATCATTGTGACTGATAAAGGACACGTTGAACATAAAAAAATGTATTTAAATGAAAAAATTAATTTAAATGAAATTAAAAGTGTTGTTGAAATCATTAACAAACATATTGTTGGAACACCTATTGATGAAGTAAATCAAAAATTAGAGTATGAAGTAAAACCAATCATTGGTGATGAAATCAAACAAAAAGAAGTTTTATATAATGCTTTTTATAACGTATTTACAGATTTGAGAAAAGCGAACGTAAAAGTAAATAATGCAAGTCATATGCTTAAAGAACCAGAATTTAATGATGCAGATAAAATTAGAAAAATTTTAGAAAAATTTGAAGATAAAGACATTGTTCAAGGAATAGAAGAAAATGATGATGGAACAGGAGTTCATATTTATATTGGAAGCGAAAATAACTTTGATGACGATGTAACGATTATTAAAACAAAATATTCTGTTGATGGAGAAGAAGGAACAATCGCTTTAGTTGGTCCAAAAAGAATGGAATATGATAGAGCCACAACGCTATTAAATTATATAATAGAAAACATTGAAAGGAGATAACATGGAGAAAGAAGTAAAAAAAGAAGAAGTAGAAAAAAAAGAATGTAAAGAAAAAGATTTTAAAAAAGAAGAACATCACTGCTGTAAAGAAAATCATGAGTGTCAATGTAAAGAAAAAAAAGATAAACATAAAAAGAAACATGATGAATATAAACAAATGATTGAAGAATTAAATAAAAAATTAAAAGAAGCAGAAAATAAAGTATTAGAAGAAAAAGCAGAACTTATTAATTATCGTAAGAGAAAAGATGACGAAGTAAGAAGTATGCTTAAATACGCTAATGAAGATATGGTAAAAGAATTATTATCGACAATTGATAACTTTGAAAGAGCTATTAAATTAGATGATGACAATTTAGAAGATGAATTATCTAAATTCTTAGAAGGATTTAAAATGATTTATTGCAACTTAGTAAATATTCTTGAAAATTATGGTGTAAAAGCTATTGATGGAGGTAATAAACCATTTGATCCTACGTATCATCAAGCTGTTTTAACGGAAAAAAGAGAAGGAGTAGAGTCTGGTATGGTTTTAGAAGTATTACAAAAGGGATACTTACTAAAAGACAAAGTTATTAGACCTGCCATGGTAAAAGTTAGTGAATAATAAATGGTTATTTTCAGTGCATTTATTACTTCAAAATCAAGATTATGAAAGAATGCTTGAAGATAAATACACGGAAAACATGAAAGTTCAAAGTGTGTTACTTGAAACATATTTGGATATCTTAACATATGCTGAAGATATGACTGAAGAAAAGTTAAATATTCTTTATCATAATTTTTCTTCAAGATTACAAACATTAAATGAAGAAGAACAAGAATATGTTTTAAATGATCTTCAGGATATCTTAAGTACACAAAAAACTAAAAAATTAATAAATAAGGAAAGGTGATTTATATATGGGAAAAATAATAGGTATAGATTTAGGAACAACAAATAGTTGCGTTGCAGTATTTGAAGGAGATGCTGCAAAAGTAATCGCAAATCCAGAAGGAAATAGAACAACTCCTTCTGCTGTTATGAAGAAAAAAACAGGAGAGTTAGTTGTAGGTGAAAAGGCAAAAAGAGCCGCTATTACAGATAAAGTAATTTTATCTATTAAAAGATTAATGGGTACAAATGAAAAAGTAGAACTTGGAGATAAAAAATGTACTCCAGAAGAAATTTCAGCTATGATTTTAACAAACTTAAAAGAAACTGCTGAAGCTTATCTTGGTGAAAAAGTAACGGAAGCTGTTATTACCGTTCCAGCATACTTTAATGATGCACAAAGACAAGCAACTAAAAATGCTGGTAAAATTGCAGGATTAGATGTAAAACGAATCATCAATGAACCTACAGCAGCTGCTCTTGCTTATGGACTTGATAAACAAGATAAAACAGAACAAATTTTAGTGTACGATTTAGGAGGAGGAACATTTGATGTTTCTATTCTAGAAATCGGTGATGGTGTATTTGAAGTTAAATCAACTAGTGGAAATAACCACTTAGGTGGAGATGACTTCGATCAAAGAATCATGGATTATTTAGTATCTGAATTTAAAAAAGAAAATGGTATAGATTTAAGTAAAGATCTTATGGCTATGCAAAGAATTAAAGATGCAGCTGAAAAAGCCAAAAAAGATTTATCTGGTATGACTACTACAGAAATATCACTACCATTCTTAACACAAGGAGAAAATGGTCCACTTCACTTAAATATGACGCTTACTAGAGCTAAATTTGAAGAATTAGTAGATGATTTAATCGAATCAACATTAGAGCCAGTTCGTAAAGCTTTAAAAGATGCAGATTTAAAGAAATCAGATATTGAAAAAGTATTATTAGTTGGTGGTTCAACTCGAATTCCAAAAGTTCAAGAAATTATCGAAAAAGAACTTGGAAAAGAACCATCTAAAGGAGTTAATCCAGATGAAGTAGTTGCTATGGGAGCTGCTATTCAAGGTGCTGTACTTAAAGGAGACGTTAATGATATCGTATTATTAGACGTTACACCACTTTCTTTAGGACTAGAAACTTTAGGTGGAGTATGTACTGTATTAATTCCAAGAAATACAACAATTCCAACAAGTAAATCTCAAGTATTTTCAACTGCTGCTGATAATCAACCAGCTGTAGATATTCATATCTTACAAGGTGAAAGACCTATGGCTGCAGATAATAAAACACTTGGTAATTTCCAATTATCAGGAATTCCAGCAGCTCCAAGAGGAGTACCACAAATTGAAGTAACCTTTGATATTGATGCTAATGGTATCGTAAATGTTAAAGCAAAAGATTTAGGAACAAATAAAGAACAAGCTATTACCATTACAGCAACAACAAATTTATCTGATGAAGAAATTGATAAAATGGTAAAAGAAGCTGAATCAAATAGGGAAGCAGATGAAAAGCGTAAAGAAGAAGCAGATCTTAAAAATGAAGCAGAACAATTAATATTCATGACTGAAAAATCTTTAAAAGACTTAAAAGATAAAGTTAGCGATGATGATAAGAAAAAGGCAGAAGATGAAATTAAAGACTTAAAAGATGCTTTAGAAAAAGGAAATATTGATGATATTAAAGCTAAAAAAGATAAATTAAATGAAACTGCTATGGCTTTTGCTACAAAAGTTTACGAAGAAGCAGCTAAAGCAAACGGAGCAAATACAGAAAATAGTGAAGCACCAAAAGAAAATAAAAAAGATGATGATGTAGTAGACGCTGAATTTGAAGAATAATAAGAAGTTCTAGGATCCTAGAACTTTCTCTTGTGAAAGGACGAAATATGAAAAAACAATTAACTAGAAATGAAGTAGATGGTAATTATAAGTGGGATTTAACAAAGATATATGAAAATGATAATCTATGGGAAGAAGATTATCATAAAGTAAAAGAAGAGATGAAAAAAATAACTTCTTTTCAAGGCTCTTTTACGAAAAACGCTAAAAACTTATATGAATTTTTAGTATTCGAAAATGAAATAGACCGTAAAATGTCAAAATTATATTACTATGCTCATTTAAAACATGATGAAGATACAACCAATCCAATCTATCAAACACTTTATGGTAAAATTGATGATTTAATGAGCGAATACGCTACACTTTCCTCTTTTACTAGCCCTGAAATGTTACAAATTAATTATGAAACAGTAAAAGAATATATGGAAGAAGAACCAAGATTAAAAGAATATGCATTCAATTTGGAAAATTTTTATCGATTTGAAAAACATATTTTAAATACAGAATCAGAAGAATTATTAAGTAATTTTTCATCAAGTTTAAGTGCTCCAGAAGAGATTTATGAGTCACTTACAGATTCTGATATGAAATTTGGCCATATCACAGTAAATGATGAAGAAGTAGAATTAACCGAAAGCAATTATAGTAAATATATTAAAAGTTATGACCGAAATGTAAGAAAAGAAGCTTTTACAAGAATTTTTGAAACCTATGGTGGACTTAAGAATACGATTGCTAAAACATTTAAAGGAAATGTAGATGTATTAACATCTATGGCTAAAGTAAAACATTATAACAATAGCTTAGAAGCTTCATTATATAGTGATAATATAAGTGAACAGGTTTATCATAATCTAATTGATACTGTTCATCAAAAAATGGATGTTATCTATAAATATTTTAATATGAAAAAAGAACTATTAAATTTAGATGAATTACATCTTTATGATATTTATACTCCTTTAATAGAGACAAAAACAAAAGAATACACTTTTGAAGAAGCAAAAGATATTGTTTTAAAAGCTTTAGCTCCTTTAGGAGAAGGGTATATCAAAGATTTAAAACAAGCTTTTGAACAAAAATGGATTGATGTTTATAATAATGTAGGAAAAAGAGGAGGAGCTTATTCATCAGGATTTTATGATACATATCCATATGTGTTATTAAATTTTGAAGGAACGCTTAATGATGTATCAACTTTAGCTCATGAACTAGGGCATTCTATGCATACTTATTATTCATGCAAGAATAATCCATATCAAACTTCCTCATATAAGATTTTTGTGGCTGAAGTTGCGTCTACTGTAAATGAACTTTTATTAAACCATTATTTGTTAGAAACAAGTAAAGATAAAAATGAAAAGTTAACAATTTTAAATAATTTAATGGAACTTTATAAAAGTACCATTTATAGACAAGTAATGTTTGCTGAATTTGAAAGAGATATGCATGCTAAAAAAGAAAATGGAGAAGTTTTAACAGCAGATCTTCTTTGCAATGAATATTATGAACTCAATAAAAAATATTTTGGAGATAATGTTGTTTTAGATGATTTGATTAAATATGAATGGGAAAGAATTCCACATTTCTACTATGATTTTTATGTTTATAAGTATGCAATAGGTCTTTCTAGTGCTTGCCATATTGTAAATAACATATTAAATCATAGGGAAAATGCTTTAGAAAATTATTTGAAATTTTTAAGTTTAGGTGGAAGTGATTATCCTGCAAATGAGCTCTTAGTTGCGGGTGTAGATGTTACAAAAAGTGATTTTATTATAAGTGCAATTGATATGTTTGAAAAAGTGATAGAGGAGTTTTATACACTAGTAAAATAAAGAAGTAGGTGATTAAAGTGAATAAAAGAGATTACTATGAAGTATTAGGAGTTTCTAAAAATGCTACAGAAGCAGAAATTAAAAGTGCATTTAGAAAACTAGCTAAAAAATATCATCCGGATGTTTCAAAAGAACCAGATGCTGCTGAAAAATTTAAAGAAGCACAAGAAGCTTATGCTGTTTTATCGGATGAAAATAAAAGAAAACAATATGATCAATTTGGTCACGCTGCATTTGAAGGCGCTGGTGCTGGTGGTATGGGTGGATTTGATTTTTCAGATTTCGATTTTTCCGATATTTTTGGTGATTTATTCGGCGGTGGATTTGGATTTGGAGGAACCAGAAATTCTAAAAGGCCACAAAAGGGAAGAGATATTTTACATTACATGAATTTAACGTTTGATGAAGCTGTATTTGGATGCATGAAAACTGTAAACATTGATACATCAGAAGAATGTTCTGATTGTCATGGAAAAGGTGGACATGGCGTTAAAACTTGCGATAAATGTCATGGAAGAGGAACGATTTCTAAAGAACAAAGGACAATGTTTGGAGTTTTCGCTACGCAAAGCACTTGTGATAAGTGTGGTGGAAGTGGTGAAACTTTTACAAGTACTTGTTCTACATGTAGGGGAACTGGCAAAGTTCGTATTAATAAAGATGTAAAAGTAAAAGTTCCTGCTGGTGTTGATACAGGAAATAGACTTCGCTTAGCTGGTAAAGGGGATGCTGGAATTAATGGTGGTCCAAATGGAGACGTTTATTTAGAATTTAAAGTAAAAGAACATCCTATTTTCAAACGAAATGAAGAAGATATTTATTTAACATTACCAATTACGATTACAGATGCTATTTTTGGTGCTAAAAAAGAAATACCAACACTTTATGGAAATGTTAAATTAACGATTCCAAATGGAAGTGAAACAGGCGATAAGCACCGTTTAAAAGGAAAAGGTGTATCTGATCCACAAACGGGAAGAAAGGGAGACATGTATGTTGTTTTAAAAGTATGTATTCCTAAAAAATTAACAAGAGATCAAAAGAATTTATTTGAATCTTTAAGCAATACTGATTTAGAAAATCAAAGTGAATTTAAAGAATATCAAAAATATTTATAAACGAACCATAATTTATATTATGGTTTTTTTAATAAAAAAAAGCGATTTTGTCGCTTTTAGTAATTTATTTTGTATATGTTTTTTGATTTTCTTCCATAGGAACAATGATATCGTTATAAGAATTTTTATCTATATTATGATGATATTCTGAAAGAAAATATCCATATTCATAAGATCTTTTAGAAACTGTTCTATACTTCATGCTGTGAAGTATTTTACTTTTTAGTAAATGAAGAATACTTAAACGGTTATTTTTGTATAAGTAAATTTCATCTATAGTTAATAAAATATTACCTTCATTATCTTTAGCATGATTTTTATATTCACAGTTAAAAAAAGAATAAGCATTACTAGATTTTGAAATACGATAAGTACGTTCATTAAGCATATCATTATTCATATAAATATTCAAATTTTTCATCATTTCATCCCCCTCGAGGTAACTATTATAACACTTTAAAATAAATAGTCAAATCAATTAAAAAAATATGCTCGTAAAAGCATATTATATAAATTTAAATTATTTAATTTTTCTTGACTCTAAGTAATATCTTTTATCATAACTATGTCCCATAGAAAAAGTTTTTCTAGGTAAAGCTCCATCTAAAATTACAGTTTTAAATAATTCATCTTTTCTCATAGGTTTAAATAGGAACCCAATATTTCCATTTTCCTTTGCCATATTTCTAGTTGTATCATCGCCATGAATATAATCTATTTTACCTTCATGATTTTCTAAATATTCATCTAAAAACATTTGAATAGATCCGACCGTAATATTCGATTTAGGATTAGAAATATAGATTTTTTTATCCATACCTTGCGTTACAATTTCTACTTCTTGACCAGTTCCATCTTCGTTAATATTGTAATATTGATATAATTCATGTAATAAATCTTCTGGATTAGTATTAAAAATTACACGATGAATGGCTTCAAATTGTAGTGCGTCACTATGAAGATTAACAAGTTCAACTAAAGCATATCTACTTGGAGAATTTAAATATTCCTCTTCAGTCATTGTTTCTTTTAATTTTTCATAACAAGCCTTAGCTGTTGCTAGAGAATGATTTCCATCTCCCATTGCAAATAGTAACACACCTTTATCATGAACATTATATTTTGTATTGAAATGTTCTTGTTCAGCTAACTTTTCTAATTTTTGAGTTACGTTATGTATACTTTCTTTATTTAGTTTATATCCTTTAATATGTCCACCTTTTTTCATTAAATCAAAATCATAAATGGTATCATTTTCATTAACTTCACTTTTCAAAGGTTCGATGATATTTCTTTCTGGATCATCAATTAAAATCATTATATGTGGTAATTCTAATAGAGCATTTTCTCTAACTTTCATTCTAGGTGGTATTCTTTCAATTACAGTCTTTTCAGTCGCACGAATGAGTGTTTGAGAATTTTTTTCATAGGAATAGTCTTCTAGATCAACCATTCCGATTAATCCCTCTCTTATTTTTCCGTCGTCTTGTGTTCTTTGTAAGTAAATCATACTATCCTTATATTCATCAAACATATCATTATCTACATAGTCTTTCATAGTAGAATTTATTTTTTTTATTCTTTCTTCCTCATCTGTTGTTCCTAAATAAATTTCCGGTAAAGTTAGTTTCAGTGTTGAAGGACTATCTCCTACAATTTCATTTACTTCTTTCCAATATTCTGGCTCTGATGTATATTGATCACACGCTACGACAGACCATTTTGTCATATCTGTATTTTTTGGAATCAATATATCCGCACTTTTAAATGGTACTTTCATTTTATCACTCCTCTTAGTTATTATAACACAAAAAATTAAGTTGATTGATGAATTTTCTTTTATTTAAATGAAAACAATGATATAATTTTTTCGAAGGAATGATAATATGAAAAAATATGTTGTTCAAGAGGAAATGGATTTAGGGGAATTTTTAAAAACAAAAGAAAAAAAATGGAAAAATTTACTTAAATATGAAAAAGTATCTATAAATGGGAAAAAGGTAACGAATTATCATCATAAATTACATATCAATGATTGTATTTCTTTAGATTATACAAAAGAAACTTCTAAAGATTTAGATATTATTTATGAAGATAAAGAGTTTATAGCTATAAATAAGCCTTCAGGATTACTTACGATTTCTACAGAAAAAGAAAAAGAGAAAACATTATATCATAAGGTCAGGGAATATCTACATCAAAAAAATGAAAAAGTTTTTATTTTACATCGATTAGATAAAGATACTTCGGGAATTATAGTTTTTTGTAAAAATGACAAGTTAAAAGAAAAAATGCAAGAAAATTGGAATAGTATTGTTTTAAAAAGATATTATATGGCTATAGTAAAAGGTCATTTAGAAAAAAAATCTGGAGTTATAAAAAATTATCTTAGAGAATATAAAAATGAAGTTGTTGTAGCAAATGAAAAAGATGGGAAGTTAGCTATCACAAATTATAAAGTTTTAAAACAAAATGAATCATTTTCTTTGGTCGATATTGATTTGAAAACAGGAAGAAAAAATCAAATTAGAGTACAATTTTCAAATATAAATCATCCTGTCATTGGAGATGTTAAGTATGGAAGTAAAGATGATAGACTTTATCTGCATGCTTATGAATTTAGTTTTAAGCATCCTATAACCAAAAAAGTCTATGATTTTAAAATTGATATTCCAAGGGATTTTAAAAAGATATGAAATATTTTATTTTTTTAAATTTATTTGCTTTTTTTCTCTGTTTCTTAGATAAAAGAAATGCTATAAAACATAAATATCGTTTTAGTGAAAATTTACTTTTGTTTTTTTGTACTATAGGTGGATGTTTTGGTTTTTATTTTGGTATGATTGTATTTCATCATAAAACAAAGAAAAGAAAATTTGTTCTGATTCCATTTTTGTGTATTTTATATGTTATATTATTTATAGTGAGGTGGTTATAATGTTGCTTATTTATTATCCAAAATGTAGTACATGTAAGAAAGCTAAAAAGTTTTTAGAAGAAAATAAAGTTTCTTTTGAAGAAAGAGATATTAAACTTCAAAATCCAAATTATGAAGAACTTAAGAAATGGTATGAAAAATCTGGATATCCACTCAAAAAATTTTTTAATACTAGTGGTCTTCTATATAAAGAGATGAATTTAAAAGAAAAGTTAAATAATATGTCTGAAGAAGAAAAATTAAAACTTTTAAGTACAGATGGTATGCTTGTTAAAAGGCCTTTATTAATTACAGAAGATATGGTTCTTTGTGGATTTAGAGAAAATGAATGGAAAAATTTATTATAAAATGAAATTTTGATGAAATAGAAAAAATCTATTTCTTTTTTTTATAAAAGTATGCTATAATAAATTAAAGATAGACGAAGGAGAGATGTAGAATGGATAATGAAAATAAAAATCAAGAACAAGTAAATTCAGTAGATATACCTGTTGTGCCAGAAGCAGTAGCACCAGTAGAAGTGCCTGTTACACCAGAAGCAGTAGCACCAGTAGAAGTGCCTGTTACACCAGAGGTAGTAGCTCCAGTAGAAGTGCCTGTTACACCAGAAGCAGCAGCTCCAGTAGAAGCACCTGTTACACCAGAGGTAGCAGCTCCAGTAGAAGCACCTGTTACACCAGAAGTAGTAGCACCAGTAGAAGTGCCTGTTACACCAGAAGCAGCAGCTCCAGTAGAAGCTCCTGTTACACCAGAAGTGCCTGCAGTGACACAGACACCTGATTTATCACAAGATACTTTAAATAATCCTGCTGAATTAACTCCAGAACAACCTGTACAAACAACTTCAAATCAAAAAAATGAAAAAGATGATCTTGAGAAAAGAAATAATGATGGAATTAAATTTTTAGTTGTTCTAGCTATTTTAGTTCTAATATTTATTTTAGTCATGCCATTATTATTTAGATTATTTTAGAAAAAAATACAAGTTAAACACTTGTATTTTTTGATAGTTCAATAATTTTTTCCATGTCATCATCATTTGCGATAATATTTTTATGTTTTTGATGACACTTATCACATTCGTATATTATTTTAAAAGAATTTTTAAATTTTTCAATACCAATAGGCTTTAATAGTCCTTTACATGGATTAGATCTATCTCCTGGATAAATATCTACATGCTTTGAATAAAGGCAATAAGGACAATGATCTCTAGAAGTATAATTTAATTTTAAAACTGTTTTATGACAATTTTCACAAATAAAAGTTTCATCTAATTTATGGAATAATTTCATATAACCACCAAAAAAATTATATCATGAAAAATACTAAATTCCAATCATATAAAGAAAAAGATAAAAATTCAAAGAAAAATAGTTTTTTTTATGTTATAATGAATAAAGGTGAGACTATGAAATATGTAGTAAATATTAATGATTTTGAAGGACCTTTAGATTTATTACTTCATTTGATAAAAAAAAATAATATTAGTATTTATGAAGTTCAGATTGAGGAAATAACCAAACAATACTTAGATTATATCTCTAAAATGGAACAAATGAATTTAGATATAGCTAGTGAATATTTAGTTATGGCAAGTGAACTTATGGAAATTAAATCGAAGTCATTGCTTCCTAATAATAATATAGATGAAGAAGAGGAAGATCCAAGAGAAAGATTAATTGAAAGATTACTAGAATATAGTAAATATAAAGAACTAACTACTAGTTTTCATATTCTTGAAGAAGAAAGAAAAAAAATTCATACAAAGGAACCTAGTTCAACTAGTGAATACACAAAACAGTCAGAAATAACAGATGATTTAACTTTACAGGACTTATTAGATGCTTTTTCTAAATTTTTGCAAAAACAAGAAAAGAAAAAACCACTTAATACAACCGTTACAACAAAAGAATACTCTGTCAAAGAAAGATCATTGGAAATTAGAAATATACTAAAAAAAAGGAAAAAAATTGTTTTTACAGAATTATTTTCTGAATTTAATAAAAGTTATATTATTGTAACCTTTTTGTCTATTCTTGATTTAGCTAGAGAAAAAGAAATAACTTTAAGACAAGATAAACAATTTGGAGAAATTTTTATAGAAGGAGGAAATGTATGAACAATATCAAAGCAGTAATAGAAGGAATGCTTTTTCTTTCTGGGGATGAAGGTATTGAAATCAATAAATTAATTGAAGTATTAGAGATTGATGAAAATAATTTTTATAAAGTATTAGATGAATTAAAAAAAGATTATGAGCATGAAAATAGGGGAATTAAAATAGAACAAGTAGGGAAGACTTTAAAATTGGTTACTAAAAAAGAACATAAAGATTATTATGAAAAATATTTTTCCTTTGATGTTGATACGACATTGTCTACATCTGCTTTAGAAGTTCTTGCAATTATTGCTTATAATGAACCTATTACGAGAATGGGAATTGATGAAATTAGAGGAGTTGATTCTTCTTATCAAGTAAGAAAATTACTTTCTAAAAATTTAATAGAATGTAAAGGAAAATCAGAACTTCCTGGAAAGCCTAACTTATATGGTATTACAGATACTTTTTTAGATTATTTTGGCTTACTTAGTAAAGATGATTTACCTGAAATAAAAATGGATGATATCACTGAAGATGTAGATTTATATGAGTCAAAGTATAAAGAAATATAAGAATTTTATAACCTAAAAAGACTGTTTAAAGCAGTCTTTTAATATGAACATTTTTAAATTTTAAATAGGTGATAATAAAACCCTATATAAGTTAATAAAAATAAGGAAATATTCATAAGAATTAAAATCACGATATGTTTTTTTCTTTCTTTATATAAATTAGCTATAAATTCTCTAATTAAAGCATTTGTATAAAAATACCATTTTGTAGTACTTCCCATTCCTTCACAATCTAATCCCTCATTGTTAGCAATAACACCACTTCTAAAAACATGATAATTAGTAGTAGAAAAAGCTACTTTAGCATTCTTTTTTTCTTTTTCAATAAGTTTTTTTGAAAATCTTATATTTTCTACAGTATTAGTAGATTTATTTTCTACTAAAATTTTATTTCGATCAATTCCCTCTTCGATTAAATAATTTTTAATAGCTTCTGCTTCTGGAATAATTTCATTTGATCCTTGCCCACCAGATGGAACATAAATAACATCTTTGTTTGTACTCATTTTTTGATTTTTTCCAAATAATAGTGCTCTATCTGCTCTACCTTTAAGTAGGGGAGTTAATTCGCCGTTATCTTTGATTTTGGAACCTAAAATAATAACATAATCTTTATTATATTCAGGATTATGATTTGAGGCCATAACATTGCAATATAAAGTTGCAAGAATTAAAGAATAAAAGTAAGATAATGTAGCATTTAAGTGAATATCAATAAATTTTTTAATAAGCAATTGTTCACTAGTAAACATTAATTTATTGGTAATCATATAAATAAACTGTCCACCAAATAATCCAATGATAGAGATAAATCCTAGAAAAATACCAAGCATGTTACGGTATGAAAAGCTTTCTTTTTTAATTAAAATAATGTTTGTGAGAATACTATAAACAGATAAAACTAAAATACATGGTAGAGTAAGAACTGAAAAATATGAAAATGATTCTAAAGTATTACTATAAATACTAGAAATATTAGAAGTATGAAAATTCTTCATGAGTAGAATTAGCATTCTAATGATATTTAAATTAATAAAAATTAAAAGCCCTAAATTTAATATAATGGAATAAGTATATTTTTGATTTTTATATTGGTATTTAATATATAAAGCACAACCGTATGCAACTCTAATCAGATATAAAATTAGAATAATTTGAAAAGAATTACTGATTAAAACACTATCATTAAAATTTGTATTAGATAGAATAATCATACTGATAGCAATAAAAAGAAAGGTAATAATTAAATAAATACTATTTTGTTTTTTCATAAAACCTCCAACATATTTATAAATCTATTACTATTATAACATGTAAACTTTTATTTACAAATAAAAACTCAAATGATAAAAATTTGAGTTTTTGAATAATTATTGTTCTGTAGTTGTAGTTTCTAGAGGTTCTGTTGGTTCGGTAGTTATTGTTTCAAGAACTTCAGGAGAATCATTTGTTTCTGGTGTTGGTACTGTATTATTTGGATTTTTTTCTTCATAAGATTTTTTAATGTTATCTAAGAATTTAAATTTTGCAGTTGTATAGTATGGAATAATCCATATTTCTAATAAAAATAAAGTAAATGGTGCTAATAAATGCCATCCAAGATAACTTAGTTCAAACACAAATAAATCCATTTTATGACCATTCATCATATCTTCACTTTTCTTCAAAACTGCTGTATATCCAAGATCATTATATTTTTCATCAGCTAATAGTAATTCTACTAAAGCATATGCAAATGCTTTGATAATACCAGGGATGACTAATAACAATGCCCATAAAAATACAAAAATGCCTTTAAGTAATCCTACCACAAACACACGTACGTAATCCTTTGCAAAATAGAATAAATCTTTGAATTCACCTTTGTGTCCATTTACAAACTTCACCATAAATAATGCAAGACCAACTTCTACGAAATAAAAGAATAATCCAAGTTGAAGACCAGTATGTACACTTACTGCTCCATTTTCATCAATTGTTGTCGAACCACCAATTGTTAATGATGTTAAAATACTTGCAACAAGTACAGGAACTAAAATTTCCCATATATGTCCTTTAATTTTTTCTTTAGCCCAGTTTTTTAATTCGGCTCTATCCATTTTTCTCACTCCTTTATATAATTGTATCACTTATTGACAAAAAACAACACTTTTTTTTCAAATTTTCTATAAATATATGTAAAGTTTCATTAAATGTTTTTTATATTTTATTAAGATTCATTTTTATCAAAAAAATCAATTCCATTTTTAGAATTGATTTTATTAGTAAATTGAACTAAAGTTCAACTAAATCCTTTAATGGTGCGTCAAGCAGACAGCTAGCGAACACCTTACCTCGTTTCACTACAAGTATAATTTTACTCTCATTATTAAAATTTACAATTATTATTTATTTTTTTAATTTTTTTGTTTTATTTTTCGTATTTACTTCATTCAAAACTAGTAGCAAACCATATTTTGGAATATTATT
>CACZQZ010000041.1 GCA_902783405.1 uncultured Erysipelotrichaceae bacterium | reverse complement strand
TCTATAGAAAATTTTATAATAGAACCTTTATCTACTGTTTTACTTTGTTCATATTCTTCTTGAATTTTAATATCATGTTCATTTGCCCATGATCTAAACTCATTAATATTATTAAACTTTTTCATGACAAGTTTTCCTTTGGAAGAAGTAACTTCAATAAGAGTACCTTCTTCTATAACATCATTTTCTTTATAATTTGATTCAATGATATATCCTTTCTTTACAGTAGCGTGATATCTTTCTTCAAATCGAACTTTTAATTTATTTGCAATAACCCAATTGGTAACTTCACCTGTACTCATTTTCGTTAAGTCTGGAACAACAATTTTCTTACCCTTGGATACAGTTAAAATAACTTTATCTTGATTAGGGGTAACTGTTGTACCTTTTTTAATCGATTGACGAATAACAGAACCTTTTGCTACAGTATTTGAAAATTCATATTCTACTTCGTATAAAATGCCATGTCGTTTAAGCCAAACAGAAGCTTTTAGTAACGTTTGTTTTGTAAGATTTTCCATTGGAACTGGTTTTAATTCAGAACCATCTCCTAAAGAAACCATTAATTTAAGTTCATCATTTCTTTTCATTTGTCCATCACGACTTTGAGAAATTACTACATCAAACATAACTTCATCATTAAGTTCATAATCAACTGAAACGTTATTTAAATAGTTTTCTTCAATTTCTTCCATAGCATCATCAATGTTCCATCCAACCATATTAGCAAGAGATATTTCTTTATTGTAATCTGGACCTTCAGAAACAGTAAACTTTATTTTTTTTACATCTCTTACCAAGGTATCAGGTTTTATATCTTGGGTGATAATTTTATATTCTTTAATTTGATCGCTATTATCATAGATTTGTGTTGCGTCAATTTTATTTTCTTTAGCCCATTTTAAAGCTTTTTTAATAGATACATTTTGAAAATCTGGTATTAATTTATTCTCTGGAAGTTTTACAATACTAAAATCAGTTAAAATATTAAATACAAAGAATGAACTAATACATAATGTACCAATACAAGTGAAAAATCGTTTCCATTTTGTTTTTTTACTTGCATATATAAAGATTAACGCAATACTCATAATAAATAAGATACCACTATTGATAATCATCTTTGTTTGTTCAATACTATCATCAAACTTAAATAATGTGTATCCAATATAAGCAACACTAGATAGAATCATAATCGTAAATAAAAGAGATAAAAACAAATGAAATCCTTTACTAGAAGGTTTATTGATTTTACTAGTATTTTTTATTTTTGTAATTAATTCATCTTCCTTTTTTTCTTCCACAAGGTTTCTTAATTCTTTCTGATTGTTATGAGAATAGAATTTATTAGATGAAATATTATTTGAATTATCATCTAATAATTCATCGATATCATAGTCTGATTTATTATTTTTGATTAAATCAATAATATCATTTGTTCGATCTAAATCATTTTTATTTTTCATACTATCACCACCTACATTATACTATATTTTTTAATTTTTAGATAGAATAGTAAATGAGTTATTTTTAAGTTTACACACTACTTTACAAAAAAAAATTTTTATGTTAGACTATAGGTAGTTTGAAAGGAAAATATCCAATTTAAGAAAGAAGGAGAGTATATGGAAGAAAAGAAAATTAGCAAGGAAGAAATGTTAAAAAAAGGGAAAGGTACTTTAAACGAATTTAAGGAATTTATTTCAAAAGGAAATGTAATGGATCTTGCTGTCGGTGTTATTATTGGTAATGCTTTTGGTAAAATTGTTACATCTTTAGTAGATAATGTGTTAATGCCTTTAATTGGAATGGTTATTGGTGGGCTTGATTTCACAGATTTAAAATTCCATATTGGAGAAGCAACCGTATCTTATGGTATCTTCATTCAAAATGTTATTGATTTCTTGATTATTGCAGCTTGCATCTTTGTTATGGTTAAAACACTTTCAAAATTTAATAAGAAAGAGGAAGCTCCTGCAGAAGAACCTAAGAAAGATGAACAAGTTGTTTTACTTGAAGAAATTAGAGATTTATTAAAACAAAAATAACAAGGGAAACCTTGTTTTTTTTAAAAATAATATACGACTGAACTTAAGAACATTGCGACTGTTGCAAGTAATGCTAAAATAACACCAATTCTTTTTAATAATAATTTATGTTTCTTTTTCATGATAACACCTCAATACCTATTATAATATAGATTTTGAAAATTAGGAATATTTTTTTATAAAAAACATAGAATGAATTGGTGATAATATGAAAGAAAAATTGGACAAGGTACAGAACTATTTCGTTTTAAATAAAAAAATGATAAGAATTCTACTTATTTTTTGTGTCATTGGTATTATTACGGGATCATTTTATATGGTAATACTTAAATCATCAGATAAAGCATTAGTTAAAGATTATATTAGTAAATATTTACTTCATTTAAATAAAATAAATTATCAAGAAAATTTAACCCAAATCATATTAAATCACTTTTTCTTTTTATTTTTTATTTGGCTTTTAGGTATTTCTATAATTGGATTACCTGTTATTCTATTTCTATTTTTTTGTAAATCATTTATTATAGGATTTAGTGTTTCTAGTTTTATAATAAGTAAAGGTTTTAAAGGAGCACTTTTATCTCTTGTTTATATTTTTCCATGCCAAATTTTAAATATTTGCATTTATTTACTTTTAATGAATTATGCATTATCATTATCAATTAAGCTTATTCATAGTTTTTTAAAGAAAAAAGAAATGAACTTTAAACCAATTTTAAAAAAATATTCTATTGTATTTGTATTTTCTATGATTATGATGATAATTTCTAGTTTATATGAAGTATTTTTAATGCCTAAAGCATTAGAGTTTGTATTAAGTATTATCAAATAATTTTGATATTTTTTATATACTAGGAAAGTTCTCTTAAAAAAATGTAAAAGTATATTGACAAACGTTTGTTTGCTAATATATAATTGGTATAACAACAAGGATGTGATGAGAATGAAGATATTAAAAGGATATGTATTTAGAATGTATCCAAATGTATTTCAAAAAAAACTGATAGAAAAATCATTTGGATGTTCTAGATTTATATATAATTATTATTTAAATGATAAACAAAGAGAATATAAAGAAAAGGGTAAAAGTAAAACAGCTTATGACCAAATCAAAGCATTACCGGAATTATGTAAAGAAAAACCATTTCTAAAAGAAGTAGATAGTTGTATCCTTAGAAATAGTATTTTTAATTTAGATAATGCATATCAAAAGTTCTATAAAGAACATATAGGATATCCAAACTATAAAAGAAAAGGAATCCATGAAAACTATAAAACCAATAATATCAAAAGTACATATAAACGAAAAGAATATAATAGTATCAAAATAGATTTAACTGAAAGAACCATTAAATTACCAAAACTAGGAAAAGTAAAAGTGAGAGGATATCGAAATAAAAAAGAAATAGGAAATATCAAAAGTGCAGTAATCAAAAAAGAAGCAGGAAGATATTATATAAGTATTTTAGTAGAAGAAGAGATAGAAGTACCTAAAATAGTTCCTACAAGCATCGTAGGAATAGACCTAGGAATAAAAGATACGATAATAACAAGTAATGGGTATAAACTAAAAATACCAAGTATAAGTAAAGAGTTAAAAAGACTAAAAGGATATCAAAAAGCCTTATCTAGAAGTGAAAGAAAAAGCAAAAATAGATATAAAATAAAAATGATTATTCAAAGAATATATCAAAAAATAAAAAATATAAGGAAATACTTTATTCATCAAATAACAAATAAAATAGTAAAAGAAGATGACATTATAGTTTTAGGAGATTTAGATATAAAAGGAATGTATGAAAATCATAAAGTAGCTAAGGAATTAACCCATATACCATTATCCGAAATCATGGAAAAATTAAGATATAAAAGTAAATACGAAGGGAAATATTTAATACAAATAGATAGATATTATCCAAGTAGTCAAATTTGTAGCAGATGTAATTATCAAAACAAAGAGATAAAAGATTTAAAGATAAGGAAATGGGAGTGTCCAAGATGTAAAACAACACATGACCGAGATTATAATGCAACAGAAAATATATTATTTGAAGGATTAAAGAAATATATGAAAATAAAAACTAGGGAAGAACAAGTAGCCAAATAAATAAGTCACCATGTAGGGTAGCGACTGTCCGAAATTGGTCTATGGATGGGTAATACCAAGAGAAGTAGAAATGTTTTATCGTGAGGTAAAACGTGTGACAAATTTA
>CACZQZ010000040.1 GCA_902783405.1 uncultured Erysipelotrichaceae bacterium | reverse complement strand
GAAAATGATTTATATACATCTTCATATCCTTTTTTTTGTAATTCTTTTTCTATAATATCTTGAATTTCTTCAATTTTTATTTTTTCTTTACCTTTATATTCTTTCTCTATTGTTTTTAAAGTTGCTACATAAACTTTATTAATATCTTTTTCGTTATATTTACTTTCTGCTATCTCTTCATCTGATGTTTTATTTAAACTATCAAATCCTTTTTTAATAGCAAGCGCTACTTTTGTTTCATCAAACGAAACTTTTTTTCCGTCTCTTTTAACAACTACTAAATTTTCTAATTGTTCTTCTGTTGTTACCATATGTATACCTCCTACGTTTACATTCCCATTATAGATAGTTTTTTGTATAAAGTCAATATAAATGTTCGTATTTTTTATTGTTTTTTAATTATATTACTTTTTTTGATTTTTTTGTATTTTTGGTTTTACGTTTTTTTACATTTTTTTATTTTTTAAAAATTTATTTTTATTTTTTTGACGTTTTTACTTGACTTTTCAAAAACAAGAACTTTTGTTTTTTTAATTTTTCGATTTTTTGTTTTTTGAAATTTTCGTATTTTTTTATTTTTTTCTTATTTTATATAGATATTATTTGGCATCAAATGTTCGCTTTTTTTAAAACTACTTTTTTACATAAAAAAACATACAATAAAGTATGGTGATGGTATGATTTTTTCCAAAGGTTTATGTCTATGAAAAATAAAGAATTAAAACTTGCTGAAGGACAGTTAATTGGAACTTTTATTTATATATTAGTATTAATTATTTCTGCTCTTATTTTATATAATCAGTGTTTATCTCATCAAAATAAAAAAACAATCTTTAAAGAAAAAACTGTTCAAAACTTAAATATTATGAATAGAATTATCGTTTTACTTGTTGTTTTGTATTTTCTATATACTAATTTAGAAAATAAAAAAATGACTAAAGAAAAAAATAAAGATTTAACTAATCAAAATTTACAATGTATTGCATCTTTTATTACTGTTATAGCAGCGCTTATTGTCTTATATGTTTCTTTTGAAGAGTATTATAAATCAATCATACCAATTTCTAGTGTTGAAAATCCTAATTTATAATGTATTTTACATATTTTTAGACTTTTTTCTTATACTATTACTAGGTGATATTATGAAATTAAAAAAATTTATATGGATAAATACTTTTTCAATTTTTGTTATATCTTTTCTAGCACATTTTTTATACGAATGGTTTCCAAACAGTTTATTTGCTTTATTTTTTCCTGTTAATGAAAGCGTTTGGGAGCACATGAAAATGCTTTACTCGTGTATTATGTTTTATGGAATTATGGAATATTTTATTTATAAGAAATTACGTTATCCTGTAAATAATTTCTTGTTATCTTTATTTTTAAGAGGTTATTTAAGCATCCCAATTTACTTAATCATATATCTCCCACTAGATAAAATTTTTGGACACCATATGATTATTGCTATTAGTGTATTATTTATATCTATTTTATTATCTGAAATTATAAGTTATTTTGTAAAACAAAAAGAAAATAGTTCTATTTTGAATCTACTTTCTATTTTCTTTATTATTATTGGTTTTGTTATCTTTGGATATTTAACTTATCATCCAATAAAAACTAATTTATTTTATGATGAACATCATCATAAGTATGGCATTAATATCTATACAAAATAAGTATTTAAATAATTGACAATTTCTTCTAATTTTATTTTTCTAGATCCTTTTATAAAAATAATGGTATTTTCAATGTTCATATTTTTTAAATATTCTATTAGTTCTTGATTCGATGAAAAATGTTTCCCAAAGATATATTTCGTATGTTCTCCTCTCAAAAAAACTCTTTTATTTTTGATTTTTTTTAATATTTTATTTATTTTTTTATGATATTTTTTACTATATTTACCTAACTCTAACATGTCTCCTAAGATGATGATTTTATCTTGTTTATAATTTTTTAGTAATTCTAATGCGTAAGACAATGATTCATAGCTAGCATTATAGCAGTCATCAATAAGGATGTTTTTTCCTTTCATAATATTCATTCGATGATTGTACATTTGATAATTTTCTATGGTTTCTATGATTTTTAAAATAGGAATATCTGTTAATAAGCCCACTTCTAATACAAGTAAAATATTAGATATCAAATATTGAGGTCCATGAAAATGGATATTATATTTTTGATTTTGATACATAAATGTAAATTCTGTTTTCTCTAAATTACCTTTTATACTTTCTATTTTAATGTCATTTGATGGTACTTTTATAATTCGATCATTTTGAATATGCTTTAAGTATTTGTTTTGATTATTAACAAATAAGAGGCCATCTTCCATACCATCTAATATTTCTAATTTTGCTTTTTTTATTTTTCTTATACTCCCTAAATTACCAATATGAGATGTACCAATATTGGTAATGATACCGACATCTGGTTTCACTAATTTAGATAATTTAGATATTTCTCCTTTATGATTCATACCTATTTCTGTAAGCAAAATATCATATTTTTGATTTAAATTTAAAAGAGTTAGTGGAACACCAATATGATTATTATAATTACCTTCATTTTTTAAAACGGAATATTCTTTAGACAAAACTTCATATAATAATTCTTTCGTTGTTGTTTTTCCACTACTTCCTGTAACAGCAATACTGAAAATAGGATATTTTTCTTTCATAAACTTTGCTAAATCAAATAAGCATTCATAAGTATCTTTTACTTTTATAATAGGAATTTTGGTACAAATGTTTACATTTTCACTTACAATGATAACGTTTACTTTTTTTTGAATTGCTTCTTCAATAAAATCATGTCCATCTCTATTTTCTGTTTTAAGTGCGATAAAACCATCTTTTGCTTTTAATTTTCTAGTATCTACTTTAAAATGATTTATTATTTTATTTGTTTTTTCGTTTAAAAGAATTCCCCCTGTAGCTTTTAGAATTTCATCAACGTTCATCTTGTCTCTCCTTACATTTACTTAAAAATGTATCGATGATTTTTTTAGCATCTGCATCATATTCTATCATAGATTCTGGGTGCCACTGAACTCCTACAAAAAATTTTTTATGTTGATCTTCTACAGCTTCTATAATGGTATTTGCATATCCTACTTTATCTAATGAAGTATTTTCAACATATGATTTATGTCTACTATTTACTTTTATATTTTCTTTATTAAAAATCGAATACAAATAACTATCTTTTACAATATGTACTTCATGAACATAGTCTTCTTTTTTATGATGATGATTGTTTTTTAAATCTTTTAATGTTCCATCAAATAAAACACTCATCTCTTGCATACCTAAACAAATTCCTAAATAAGGAATATTATGTTCATAACAATATTTAATAATTTGTAAATCTTCTTTTTTTACATCATCTCCACCTTCTCCAATAACACCATCACAAAAATCTAATACATTTTCATTGTAATTAGTTATAGCAACTAAAATACAGTTTTGAAAAGCTTTTACCAAGTTTTTGTATAACACAAATACTTCATTTTGTTCTTTGGTAATATCT
>CACZQZ010000039.1 GCA_902783405.1 uncultured Erysipelotrichaceae bacterium | reverse complement strand
GTAACAATTTCAAAAATATCGCTTTCAAAGATTTGAATTGGTATATGTAATATTTTAGCATTTTCTTCAATCATGAATCTGTTTTCTTTATTGTATCCTGGATCCATTACAACATATTCTACTTCAAATGGAACTCCACCATGTTTTTGTAATTCTTCAATACACTTTGCTAATAAAAAAGAATCTTTCCCGCCACTAATACAAACCATAATCTTATCATTTTCTTGAATCAACTCATAATCTTTTACTGATTTTACGAATTTACTCCATATTTCTTTACGATACTTTTTAATAATACTTCTTTCTATTTCCTGATATTTTTCCATTTTACTTCACTTCCTCATAGTATCTTTTCACTTAATATATAATCTATTTTAATAGTTACTAATAAATTTATGTATCATTTTCTAAAAAACATTATACTATCCCTTAAAAGGATGGTCAATATGCGCAAAAAACTGATAATATCAATTATCAGTTTAATGATTTGTTTTAATTTATATAACCTTTAGTTTGATAAATATTACCACATTTTATATAGGGATTATAAGAATAACCATCATCTTGTTTAGAATAAATAATATATCCTGTACAAAGTTCATGATTTGTATCATATAAATCACTGATATAATTATTTTCTTTTAAAATTTTCGTAGTGATTTTTATAGTACTTCCATTTTGTATTTCTATGTCTTGATTTTCTAAATATTTCGTTGAAGCAACTATCAAATTATTTTCTATTTGTTTATGCGTATATACTTGCTCTTCACCTAAATCTGTAGGATTTGTAACTAAACTTTTAAAATTCTGTTCTACTAAAACGATTACAATAATAAAAGCAATTCCTAAAAGACCACAATAAAGAAGCATCTCATTTAGACCCCATCCCCTATTATTCATACAACCACCTCATTAAAACAATTTCGTTGGATCTGCGTCTTCTGTAAACTGATATAATTTTGCCGGTCTTCCACTAGATGCAGTATCCGTTTGCTCTGTATCTTCAATTGTCTCCGAAGATACTAATTTGTTTCTTAAACTATTACGATCGATTTCTTTATCAGTTACCTGTTCAACAAGTGTTTGAAGTTCCGCAACAGTAAAATCACTTGGATATAATTTCTTTAAAACTTCTGTTTCTTTTATTTGCCTTTTCACATATTCTAATGATTCATCTAATATTTCTTCATAATTATAAGCCATCTTTGGATGATTAGCAGCTTCAAACCATTCACATTCATCCGCATCTGTTTCATTAATCATATAGTTTTTCGTAGCTTCATCTACATAACATAGAACAGGTATTTCAATGACACTATCTTGTTTTTTATCTAAAAAAGGAATAAATTTTTCTTTATAAATATCTTCTGCGTCAAAAAAATCTTTTAAAATTGTATCCGTAATTTCAAAAAAAGTTTTATCTCCATCTAATGCTTTCTTCGGAAAATACCAATATCCTTTATATGGTTCATCCTTCTTTTTTAATAATAATACTTTGAGTATCCCTTGATCCACAGTATAAATAATAGATAAAATTTCTATATTAAATTTTGTATTCATACTAACTCCTTCACTTCTTTAAATATTATAGCATGTTATAATGGTTTGTCAAATAAGCGTAAAAATATCCATTCTTTAAAAAGAATGGATAATTGTAGTCTGGGATATTTCTATCCATTACTATTTTGTTTCATTTCAATATTTTTATTCTCATAAAGACTTGCATTGATAGCAATACCTATAACAAATAAATATGAAAAAATATAGATAACAATCATAAGAATAATAATGGTTGATAAATTTCCATAAATAATATCATATCTTGAAAAATGAGCAACATAATAAGCGTAAATATTTGCTATAACAATCCAAGATACCGTTGTAAAAGCAGCACCCTTATTTACATATTTACTTTTTATTGCTGCATCTGGTGCCATCGTATATAATAATTTTACAGCAACAAAAATAATAAATAAAGAAATAGGCCATTTAATAATATAGTATAAAAGCAAAATCCATGATTTCATCTGAATGAAAAAACCATATTTAAATAAAAGTTGTAAAATCGTGCTTCCAAAAGATAAAACCACTAATGTAAACACTACTAAAAAAATCAGTAATAAGGTCATAACTAGGGCTTTTATTCTTCCAAGTAAATAATCTGTTTTTTCAACTTTATAAAGCATATTAGAAGCAACTATCATAGAGTATGGTCCATTAGACGCTAATATAAATGCAATAAATAAAGTTATACCAACACCAACTGTAAAATTATTATGAGATAAATATGAAGATAAAATAGATAATATGTTTTTGGGAATAAAAGATGAAAATAAATTTAAAATATCATCGACGCTAAAAGCAAAAAGAGAAGCTGCATATACCATAAGTGTGATAATTGGAATGGAAGATAAAACTAAAGAGAAAGACATCTGCCCAGGAAGAACGCCTATCTCTGGTTTTCTTATAATTGTAATTATTTTTTTTACCCAATTTATTATTTTATTCAAAAGAATCACCTATTTTTTTTAATTTCTTCTTTATTATTTTTCATATCTAAAGTTGATTCGTTAATAGCATCATCGATTGTCTTGATTTCATCTTTTATCATACTATATCCAAACGCAGCTCCAAAATCATGTGGAAGGCCTTTAAATTCTTTGGATAATTTTTTTATATATGAAATAATTTGTTTTTCATCAAATCCAACTAAATAGATTAAAAATTCATTCCCACTTGTTCTAATAATTTCAGAATTTACCATTTGATTTTGAATCAAAATATTAGCGGCTTTACAAATAATGGAATCTCCTTCTTCATGTCCAAAGTTATCATTAATGTATGAAATATTATTTAAGTCAATCATAATGATACTTTGTGGGAATACTTTACTAGCTTCCCATTCTGGTAATTTATCATTTAAATATGTTCTATTTTTTAATGATGTTAATTGATCAATGTATTTTATTTTATCTTCCTTTTTAAGTTTTACTTTTTTCTCTTTTGGTTTAATAACAAAACCAAACATTTCTTTTACTATAAGACATATACCAATGAAAGAAAGTAAGTATAATACTATTTCTTTTATCCAAGATAAATTAGCTTGTTTTTGATAGTCTAAAATTCCTTGATTCATAATTTGTTTTGTATTAGCATAAGAAATATAAAAATCAAACATTTGCGTAAATACTTTTGATGTTAATTTTTCATTTATAACATACCCATACGATTCATTTTTAAACGTTAAATTTACATAGAAATTTTTTAATTCATTATTTTGATAATACATAAATTCATAGCTATCTAAAGCTAAAACCGTATCACTTTTAGCTTTATGAACCATCTTTTTTATGGTATCAAAACTTTTATATTTTAATTTTTTATCTTTTAATATTTTTTCAATAGAACTATCTTTTAAAACATATATTTCTTTGTTTTTTAACCCTTCTAATGTAGTAGCTTCTACATCACTTGATAATTGTGACACAATAACACCTACATTTGAATAAACGGAATTAATTTTAGAATTAAATTCTTTTGATGACATATCAAACATAAAATCTACTTTACCATTTTCAAAATCTTTTAATAACCTATTAATATTTTCATATTTTTTATATGTTATTTCAATATCGGTTAATCTATAAAAGTCTTTGATCAAATGATAATTTGCTCCAATTAATTTACTACCCTTTAATGAATTATATGGAATATTATCAACAAATCCATAGACATAGCTTTTACTTTTTAAAGCACTTTTATCTTTATCTTTCACTTTTTTCATTTGATCATATAATGCCACAAATTGTTTTCCAAAAACATCTTCATATTCTTCTTCTAGCCATGTTTTATAATATTTGTTTACAATAGAATTAAATGTTTTATCTGCACTAGGAGATAATACATAATATGTTTTTTTATCGACAATTGGGTAAGAAATATACAAATCATTTTGTAGAATTTGATCTAAATTTTTTGTTTTTGATACAACCGCTCCATTTATACTTGATTTTTCTTTTATAAGTTCTGTAAACATCTCTTTTTCTGTTTTAAATGATTTAAATGTTAATTTCCCGTTGTTTATAACATTGTTTATATCATCTAAATGGTTTTCTAAAACACCTATAACCATCTCATCAATTTCATCTTTATTAGCGTATTTTTTTTGTGTTTTAGTAATTAAAACATCATAATCTTCTAGCAAAACAATGTCTTTTTTTTCTACAGAATCTTTTAATTTAAAAGATAAAATAGAATTATTTGTAGAATCAGTTATCTTATTAAATTCTAATCCAGTATTTTCCTCAAATGATTTTAGAAAATCAAATATAACTCCATATCCATTATAATTAAATAATGGCACATCACTTTGTATAGAAATATCAATCATTTTATTTTTATTGTTTTCTATCCATTTTTTTTCATTTAATGTTAAATTTGAATCATCTTGATAAAAAAAGTAGTAAAATATTCCTCCAAGAATGATGAAAAAAACAATTAATAGTAATATCAATCTTCTTTTATTCATACAATTCACCTATCCTCGATAACTCCAACGAAACTCCGTTAATCCTTTTCCTAAATAGCCAATAATAGGAAATTTATCTTCATCTTTATCATTTTTATAAATAATTTGTATATCATATAACTTTCTTTGTTTTTCTTTTATATCATTAAATACAATTTCTGTATAAGATTGTAAATTTTCTAAAGAAGATTCTCCTTCAACATTATTAATAATATTAATAATTCTTCCAGTAATATATACTTTAGATGATTTTATATTGTTTTTCTCAGCAAATTCATCCTCTATTTGCTTTAATACTTTTTTACTTACTTCATTTTTTTTAATGTCTTCTAAACGATTCCCATAGACACTCCCATGAAAAATGATAAATTTTTCCAGAATCAAAAACGATATAATTCCTAATAAAATAAAAATAGCAAGTATTATAATAAAACCTTTATGTGCCTTTATAAATTCCATTTTAAACACCTCTACAATATTATACTAAAAAAATAAAATAGTTTCAACTTGAAAACTTATTGTTGTATTTTTTCTATTTGAAAAAAAAATTAGAAATTAACGCTAATTTAATTTGCTTTTAAACTGTAATATTAAAAATGTATGTATTGAGTGTTATTCTATTACAATCTGTACATACGAGTTTATTCCTATCTTTTTTATATAACTCTTTCGTATATGCAATGTAAGGGATTGCTATAACGTTTATAAAAGTATCGAATAAATAAGCTAGAACAAAAAAATATGATGTAAATATCATATTTTTAGTCACTTTTATATGTTAATTTATCAATAAACCTTTATAAAACAAAATTTGGTTTATAAGGGACATAAAATAAATATAGATTTTTATTGTTCTTCTATCAAATCAAAATCTTCTACTTTGCCATTTTCTTTAACAATCTTTCCCACTTTTTCTTCTATTTCTTTTAATTTTTCATCACATTCTTTCGCTAAATTCATAGCTTCTACATACTTTTGAACAGAATCTTCTAAATTTACTTTACCATTTTCAAGTTCACTAATTAACTTTTCCAAAGAGGATACTTTTTCCTCAAATGTCATTTTTTTCATCTTTATTCTCCTTTACATCTTTAACAACTGTACTAACTTTCCCATCCGACAATTGTATGATTAGTTCATCATTCTTTCTTATTTTTTTAACACTTTTTATAACATCGCTATCTTTATACGTTAAACTATAACCTTTTTTTAATATACTAAGAGGATTTAATAATTCTAATTTTTCTATCAAAGATCCTAATTTATTTTTACTATCTTTATATAAATATTCCGGATTACATAAAAGATAATGATTTTGTAGATGATAAAAACGAACTTTTTCAATTTCTAGTTTTTGCAAAATCAAATCTTTCATTTTTTCGTTCATGATATCAATTTGTTGTCTCTTATTTTCATATAAAATTTGAGGATTTTTTAAAACAAAAGAATTAAAAATAGCCTTTAATTTCATACTGTAATTTTCTATTTTTTTTTGCATGGCTTCTTTTAACCGAATCGTTAACTGCATTAAATGATTTTGTAGGTCAATTTGATTTGGAACACACATCTC